>WFTY01000001.1 GCA_015485245.1 Anaerolineales bacterium
ATGGAATGGCGATCGCATTTATAATAAAGCGCAATCCGCCAAAGCCGCCTTGCAAGTATTACTGACGTTTCTTGAGGCCGAAGAACATGGAACCAATTGAAGTCACCGCCCGCTTTGACCTTCGCGGCAGAATCATTCCAATTAACTTCACCTGGGGAAAACGCACTTACCGCGTCGACTCCATCGGGCGACAGTGGAGCGGGAAAGACGGCCATCACGTCCTGGTAATGACGCCGGGCAACCGCGCCCACCACCTGCTGTTTAAACTCGACGAAGGGCAATGGTACCGCGTACAGGGAAGCGATGTCCCCACCGTTCCGATCATCTGATTCCATTTCGGGACAAAAGGACTATTGATTTCGCTGAAAACTCCGCTATTCTATAAATACGCACACAGCGCACAGCCTGGAACGTCTGGCGCCGTGCAGGGGTGCAACCACAACCGGAGGAGGTGTGATAATGAGATCTCTGTTAGCAATTCTAATTGCGGTCATGCTGCTTGGCTTTCCACTTGGCGCGGTGATCGCCGGCAACGCACAGCCGGCAGTTCCTGCTTACACCGGCTATCCCACGTTTGCCATCGCCTCGGTGCAAAAGGGCGTCAACGTGACTATCGTCCCCAGCAACTTCCCGCCCAACGATACATTCCAGGTGCGCATGAACTGGATGGGCACCAAAGGCGTCGCCGGTCAGATCGTCGCCACGATCACCACTGATGCCAGCGGAAACCTCTCTAGCAAAACGTTCAACATCCCCAGCTTTTTGCAAAATGCCACCCAGATTGCCATCCGCCTGGAAAGTTCAACCAGCGGCTATTTCGCCTACAACTGGTTCTGGAACACGTCCACTTCCGGCGGCGGCGGGGGAACATCCTCATCTTCCAGCTACGTTGGCTACCCCACATTCGCCATCTCCGCGGTGACGCGCAATGTCAACGTCACCATCGTGCCCAGCAACTTCCCGCCCAACGATACATTCTGGGTGCGTCTGAACTGGATGGGGACTCAGGGCATCGCTGGCGAAATCGTCCAGACGGTGACCACGGACGCCAGCGGAAACTTAAACGATACCATTTACCCCATCCCCAGCTGGTTGAATAACGCGACCCAGATCGCCATCCGTCTGGAAAGCCCAACCAGCGGTTATTACGCTTACAACTGGTTCTGGAACAACACCACGCCATAACCGAGGCGCGCATGCTCGCCCCCAGGCAGCACGCGCCCCTGGCGTTAACCTGAGTTAAAAAATTCGATCAGCGCCCTGCGCTGCGCCCCTCCTTACGGTCGGGGCCACTCAGAGCGCTGATCTTTTCATACCGCGCGAAAAACGCCTCACACCCCCCGACTACGCAGCCAGTTCAACAACCGTTCCCGCTCCCAGCAATTGATCACCTGCTCCGGGCCGACCCAGGCGCGACGTGCCACAGCGACACCGAAATGCGCCAGCTCAAGATTCTCCGGCGCATGGGCGTCGGTGTTGATGCTGAGCGGGATTCCCATCTCCGCCGCCCGGCGGGCGTAGACGTCCTCCAGGTCGAGGCGGCTGGGATGGGCGTTGATCTCCAGAGCGACGCCGCTGGAGCGCGCCGCGTCGAGCACGGCATCCATATCCAGGTCGGCGCCCTCGCGGTCGGGCAGCAGCCGCCCGCTGGGATGTCCGATGATGTCCACATGCGGGTTGTGCATGGCACGCAATAAACGCTGCGTTACCTGCGCGCGCGGCTGCCCCAGGCTGGTGTGCAACGAGGCGATCACAACGTCCAGCTCCGCCAGCACCTCATCCGGATAATCCAACCGGCCATCGGCCTTGATCTCCACCTCAGCGCCCTGCAAAAGGAGGATGGCATCCCCCAGCCCGGCCTGTACGGCGCGAATTTCCTTCCGCTGCTGGCGTAACCGTTCCGGGGTCAGCCCATGAGCGATACCCAGGCTTTGCGAATGATCGGTAATCGCCAGCACGCTGAGGCCGCGGGCGAGCGCGGCTCGCGCCATCTCGCGGATAGTCGCCCGACCATCGCTCCAGGTGGAATGACAATGCAGTTCCGCCTGCAAGTACGCGCATTGCAGGTATGGGGGCAGTTTTCCGCTCAGGGCGGCCCGAATCTCCCCACGGCCCTCGCGCAGCTCCGGCGGGATCCAGGGCAACCCCAGCGCGGCATATACCTCCTCCTCGGTGGCGCACAGCACCTCGCTGCCGTCATCCACCCGCTTGAGCGCGTGCTCGGAAAGCGAATACCCCCTGTCCAACGCCAGTTCGCGCAAACGAACGTTATGCTCCTGGCTGCCAGTGGCATACTGCAAAGCGGTGCCGAAGCGCTCCAGCGGATGCACCCACAACTGGGCGCACAAACCATTGGCGAACTCCACGCTCGATTTGGTGACGCCGTGACCGAGCACCTCAACGACGTCGGGAC
>WFTY01000002.1 GCA_015485245.1 Anaerolineales bacterium
ATCCACTTAACCGGGCGCCCCAACTGCATAGACACCCAGGGAATCAACATCTCCTCGGGGTAGAACATCATGATTTTGGGGCCAAACCCGCCGCCGACGAAAGGAGCGATCACTCGCACCTGATTTTCTGAAAGTCCCAGGCGGGCGGCGGTTCCATTGCGAATGGGGATGGGCGCCTGGGTGGTATCCCAAATCGTCAACTGCTGGCTGCGTTCATCCCACCAGGCGACAAGGCCGCGGTTCTCCATCGCCGCCGCCGCGCCGCGATCCACCACAATGCGCCGCTGGATGACCAGGTCGGCCTCCTGACGAGCGGCCTCGTAATCTCCCTTTTGCTGATACAAATGCGCCGCCAGGTTGGATTCGAGATCATCATGCACCAGGGGGCTACCGGGCTTCAGGGCGGACTCCAGGTCCACCACCGCGGGCAGCGGCTCGTACTCAACCTCGATGTCATCCACCGCATCCTCGGCGATGTAGCGGCTCTCAGCAATGACCACGGCGATGCACTCCCCGGCGTGGCGCACTTTGTCCTTCACCAACGGCGGCTGCCGCCGGGAGTGAAAGATCACATCCTCCACGGTGGGAGGCGGAGAAACCAGCGGCGGGCCTGGCTGCCAGTCGTCGCCCATATCCGCGGCGGTGTATACGGCAATCACCCCCGGTCGCTGGCGGGCGCGGGAGGCATCCACACTCAAGATGCGGGCATGGGCGTAATCGCTGCGCAAAAACGCCGCGTGCAGCATTCCGGGGATATCCACATCGTCCACAAACAACGCCTGACCGGTCAGCAAGCGCGGGTCTTCGTTGCGTTTTACGCGTTGGCCGATATATTTCTTGCTCACAGTTCACTCCTTTGCAACTATGTGGCGCTCATCTTCTCGGCAGCCAGTTTGACCGCCTCGACGATGTGGACATAGCCGGTACAGCGGCACAGGTTTCCCGAAATCGCCTCGCGGATCTCCTCTTCGCTGGGGTCGGGGTTCTCCTCCAGGAAAGGAATCAGTGAGGTGAGAAACCCCGGCGTACAGAAACCACATTGCAGGCCGTGGGCCTCTTGAAAGGCCTGCTGCAAGGGATGCATCTCAGCGATCGTTCCCAGCCCCTCCACGGTGACGACCTCGCGGCCATGCACCTGAGGGGCGAACATCAGGCAGGCGCGAACAGCTTCGCCGTCCAGCAAGACAGTGCAGGCGCCGCACACCCCATGCTCACAGCCCACATGTGTGCCGGTCAGCCCCAGTTCATGACGCAGGAAATCGCTCAACAACAGGCGCGGCTCCACCTCGCGCTCATATACCTCGCCGTTAACCGTCACTTGCAATTTAAACAACTCGCTCATGGTTTGCTCCTTCGCTGCCCGTTAACCCGCGGCACGCTCAAAGGCCTCTTCCAGCGCTCTCCGGGTAAGCACGTTTGCCAGGTGACGGCGGAACTCCGCCGTAGCGTGAATATCATCGCTGGGCTCGATATCCAGGGTAGCGCCTGCTTCCGCGGCAGCCCGGATTGCCTCGGCGGAGGGCTTCTCCCCCACCAGCGCCGCAGCAGCCTTCTGGCCTTCCATCGGCCTGTCGCCTGCGCTGAGGTAACTCAAGCGGACGAAGTCACACTTCCCATCCTCGTCCAGGCCGACCACGGCGGCAACGCCCATCAGAGCGAAATCGTGCGGGCGGCGAGCAACCTCTTGCAACGACCACCCCGCGCGCGCTGGCGCTGGCGGCAGATGCACTTCAACCAGCAGCTCCTCCGGCTCCAGCGCAGTGGTGAACAGGCTGACGAAAAAATCGCTGGCCGCCACCCAGCGCTCGCCCTGTGCGCTTTGCAAACGCATGCGCCCATCCAGTACCACACTGACGGAGACCAGCTCGGCGGCGGGGTCAGCGTGCGCCAGGCTGCCGCCAAACGTGCCGCGATTGCGGATCTGCTGGGTGGCGATTTTAGGCATGGCTTCATGCAGCAGGGGCGCGCGCTCAGCGATCAAAGAGTCTTGTTGAACTGTCTTATGGCGCGTCATCGCGCCGATCAACACGCCGCCGTCATCCGCCGGGCGGATATACCCCAGCCCGGCAACACCGTTCAGGTCCACCAGCACCTCCGGCTGAGCGAGGCGAAAGTTCATCATCGGGATCAGGCTTTGTCCACCAGCCAACGGCTTGGCGTCCCAGCCATGCTCAGCCATCAACGCCAGCGCCTCTTCCAGCGAAGCAGGAGCATAATATTCAAATGGGGGTGGCTTCATAGGATTCTTCTCCTTTGCTCCTCACACATGACGTTATAACAAATCAGTCATCAGAAATCAAATCGCGCCAGAAATTCATTGGGCTACGGGCGTTCACGCTGCAAAAACCGTCTCAGCGAAGTCGGCGCGCGGCCCAACAGGAAAGTCAGCACGTTCGAGTTGCCGCGTAACCCATAACGATCATAATATGCAAACATGCCCGTCAGGGCATCAAGGGCGTATGCACTCAACCGATCGGCGACCTGGCGGCGCCATTGCTCAACCGGAGTCTTGCGGGCGACGACCGGCCGATCTAAATGGGTTTCCAGTTCCTCAGCGACCGCCCGTGGCGTGAGCGCCTCTGTGCCGACCAGCTCGTATGTCGCACCGATGTGGCCTGGCTGCGTCAACACTTGCGCAGCGACCTCAGCCACGTCCAACAGATCGACCAAGCAGGTCAGCGCATCCACACGGTAAGGCACAAGGTAAACGCCTTCATCCACAATCTGCGGCCAATATGCCAGGATATTCTGCATATACGCCGTAGGTTGCAAGATGGTAAAAGGCAGCCCGGACTCCAACAACCGTTCCTCTACCCGAAGTTTAGCCCAGTGATGCGGCATCGCTTCGGTTTGAGGGTGCAGCACAGAGTGAAAGACAAAGCGTTCCACTCCCGCTCCGACTGCGGCGTCAATCAAAGCGCTGCCAATAGCGAACTCATCCGCGCTGACGTTCGGACAAATGTGATACACCGCCTGCACGCCGTCCACTGCTTGCGCCAAAGCGCGATGATCACGCAGATCGCCGCAGAACACACTCTGCGCGCCGAGGGCTTCGAGAGCGGCTCGTTGTTCCTGGCGGTGGACAAAAGCCCGCACCGAGGCTCCCACCATCGCCAGAGCCCGGATCACCGCCCGCCCGGTTTTGCCTGCTGCGCCCGTGACAAGGATCATAAGAGACAAAACAGCCTGACAGATCAACAAAACCCGTCAGGCTGTGACGAGATCAGCTTTCCTTGAAAGCCACAAAGCGCGCCCAGCAGGAGGCCAGTTCCATGCCCTTTTGCACAAAGCAGCCGATGAAGTAACGGCCACTTTCCATGTGGGCCAGATCGGTGCCCAGGTTCTCGGCGTGGATGATGCCCTTGGGGAACAGGTTAAGGTGCATATCCTGGTAATACTTGTCCAGCGGATAGATGGTATCCCAATCTGCACCGTACTGCTCGATCAGTTTCTGATTAGCTTCTTCAAAGGTCTTCGGATGCCAGATGCGCTGGATGGTGTTCATCGGGTGTTCCATCGCCACGCAGTCCACCGCCAGCCATTTGATTTTCTTTTCAATGCACCAGTCGGCGAAATCGGGCGAGGGGCCGGGGTGACGGATCATGTAACGGAACTCGTCCGAATCCGGGCTGTTCCAGCCGTATTTATGATACCCGGTCTTGATGACCAGGATATCGCCTTCGCGCACCTCGACGACTTTTTCGATCATCTCCGGGGTGTACACGCTGGTATCGCTGACGAACTCGGAGATGTCCGCTACCGCGCCGGGGCCAAACCACTTCTCGAAAGGCGTCTCGCCGATGGTGCGCCCGGCGGCGTGGAAGTGCTTCTCGCCGTCCATGTGGGTCGCCAGGTGGAAGCTGGCGCGGCAGTGGGCATTATTGCGCCCCAGGCCAAAATACTGCCCGCCAACGCGCTTGGTGTATTTAACGCTCAACGGCTCGTAGTTGGCCCACTGCGGCGTCTGCACGCTGAAGGGCAGGGTCATATCCAGCATTTCGACCTGCTTCATAGCAGTGAAGAATTCGGCATCAGCCATCCCCTCGGGGGCCTGCAATGCGACTACCCGGCTCCAGGCGGATTCGACCTCCATGAAGGGGATCGGCTGAATCATGATCCAGGCGCGCTGGTTGCTGAGTTCATCAATCTGCCCGCCGAGGGATTCGGCCAGCAGCAGCCCGGCTTTGGGCATGGTGATGTGCGTCAGCTTGTGATACCACTCCGGCGGGAACATCTCATCCCAGGTCTTGCCGTATTTGGCCTTGAGTTTGGCCTCAGCCTTCTCGAACTCGCGGGCGTGCATATAGCGCAGGTTGGTGTTCATCGGGTGTTCGGCGGAGCCGCAATCCACGCCGATGACCTTCAGCTCCATATCCAGCGCCCAATCGAAGAACTCCGGCGAGGGGCCGGGATGGCGCAAATAGTAGCCAAACTCCTTGTTCTCGATGCCGCCCTGCGCCTGCGGGTTGGGGATGTCGGGCTGATCCCAGCCGTATTTGTGATAACCGGTGTTGATGATCAGGATATCGCCCTTTTTGACTTCGGCGCGCTCAGTGATCATCTCCGGCGTGTAGAGGCCGTAATCCTCCACCGCGTCGGAGATGTCCACGATCACGCCTTCGCCACACAGGTCAGTGAGGGGAATATCGGCGATGGCGCGCTCACCGGAGTGAAAAGCGCGCGGCCCTACCAGGTGCGTGCCGGTGTTGTTGCTCCACTCGATCAACTGGCCATTGGCGCCCTGTCCGCCGCCGAAGGAGCCGGTCAGCCGTTTGAAAAAGTGTACCTGCAACGGCATCTCGCCCGGATACGGCGGCGTAAAAATACTCAACGCCTGGGTGAGATCGTACCAGCGGGCGTTTTCAAGCAGTTGGATGACTTGCTGACGGTTCATGTTTGCCTCCGACTAAAAACCATACTTCTCCGCAAAGGCCACCAGCGCGTTCTCAAACAGGCTGATGTCGGGGCGCACCAGGCCAGCGCCAACCTGACCGACGCCGGGGTCTTTGTGGGCGATGCCGGTGTTGACGCGCGGCGTGATGCCGGTTTCCACCACCTTGCGAATGTCGATCCCCGTAGGTGTGCCGCGGAAATCCAGTTGCGGGATAGTGAAGAACTTGTGCTCAGTGAAGGTGATTTCGTACATCTCCAGCGTGGCGTTGATGGCGTCTTTGGGCGTGCCGCTGACGAAGGTGACAATCGCCGGGGCCGCGGCCATGGCAAAACCGCCGATGCCCGCCGTTTCGGTGATGGTGCTGTCGCCGATGTCGCCGCTGCCGTCTTCCTCGGTGAAACCGGGAAAGTACAGTCCTTTGGGCATCCCCACCGGCGCGGTGAACCACTGATCGCCAAGACCGGACACGCGGATGCCGAAATCGGTGCCGTTGCGCGCCATCACACTGACGATAGTGCTGCCTTCCACGTTGTGCGCCGCGTCCACCATCCCTTTGCAGGCTGCCATCACCGGGTTAAGGATGGTGAGAGCATTATCGCCCATAAACTTGATGATTTCCGCGGCCACTTCGCGGTTATCGGTGGCTTTGACGATATACGGCGCCAGCGCTTTGGCAAAGAGCACCGACCCGGCCTTGTTGCGGTTGTGGCCTTCGTCGCCCATGTGCAGGGCCTCCGCCAGCATAGCGCGGATATCAATGCCGCCGCTGAGTTCAATCGCCTTGCCCAGCACCGGGGCCATCACCTCTTCCATCCAGGTCAGTTTCTCAATCACTTCCTCGCTGTACGCGCCGTAGCGCAGCACCTTGCCGTACCCCTCGTTGAGGTTGGAATAACTGAAGTTGCCGTGCGTCTTGTTCTCCAGGATGTAGACCGACATGTGCGGCGAGGTCACGCCCGCCATCGGGCCGACCGATTGATGGTGGTGGCAAGGCTCCAATTTGATTTCCCCGGATTCAACCAGTTTTTGCGCCTCTTCCATGTTCCTGGCTTTGCCCTCAAAAATCAGCGCGCCGGTGATGGCGCCCTTCATCGGGCCGGAAGAGCGCTCCCAGGTGATCGGCGGGCCGGCGTGCATCAGCAAGTCTTCGCGCATCCCAGGGACGACATCGATGGCTTTTCCCATCCCCACCACGGTGGGGCGGGCTTCCATCATGCGACCGACAGCTTCGGCATTGGCTTTTTCAATATCCATGGGGAACCTTCCTCTCTGTTCAGTTGGTCAGGCTTTATCTTGAGGGAAGCGTTTGCCCGGCTCAAAGCGTGAGCGCGCCTCCCGGAGAATTTCCTTATACAGTTCCAGATTGCGGTCTTCCAGATGGTCAAACGTTTGGGGGCTTTTCGTGCCGTACGAGATATAGCGCATCGGGTCGGGGTCAAGACGGGCGGCGATGATCTCTTCCGTGCCGCGCGCCTGCGCCAGTCGCCAGGCAATCGGATTGACGATCATGCTGTGCCCAAAGCCGTAATTGCCCGCCGCGTCCGGCCCCACCAGATTGCTCGCCATCAGATAGACGTGGTTGTCATAGGCGCGCGCACAATTAGTGATATACCAGATATCATAACTGCGCTGCAACGCCGCCGAGCGCACAATCACATCGGCGCCCTTAACCGCCAGCAGGCGCGAGAGTTCGGGGAAATCGCCATCGTAGCAGATAATCATGCCGATGTTGCCCAGCGCGGTCTCGAACACATCGGCGCGCGTGCCCATTGTGGCCCAGCCGCCGCCCTGCACCCGTTCCCAAGGCGCGGGGTGTGTCTTATCATAGATACCGATAATCTCGCCATCCGGGCCAATCAGGATCGAGGAGTTATACACCTCGCCGCGCTGCGAGCCGCGGCGGTACGAAGGCCAGACGACATGCACCCCCAGCGATTTGGCCGCCTTTTGAATCTCCCGGCTGATCGCGCCCCCCGCCTCGTCTACCAGATCCCATAAACCTTCAGCGGTCAGGCCGGTGTCATAGCCAGTGGTGACCGTCTCCGGGAAGGCCACCAATTCGGCCTCGTACTCGCGGGCAGCCTTCTCCAGCCAGGCCACGCCTTTCTCCACGTTGGCCTGAATATCGTTCGGCGTGATGGCGATCTGGACGCAGGCACCGATAAACTCTTTCATATTTTCCTCCAACCTCCACCAATCACTTGCTACGCATGCGCTCCAAAATGGCGGCCAGCTTCTCGTTGCCGCGCGCCGGGGGACGCCAGTCCACATGAATCACCTGCGCGCCCTGCGCCTGGAGGCTCTCGGTGAAGGATTCCAGGCCGACGTTGATGGCCGCCAGCGGCTGCTTGAGCGTCGCCAGGTCTACGCCGGGGGTGGTTTCCGCGGGGGCGTCACCGCGCCCTGCCAACGCCTTCAACAAGCGACCGACATAATTAGCCGCCTGGTCGTTGCTGGTCTCCACGCGCGCCCCGGCCTTCTCCAGCGCTTCAATCTGCGCCGCCATGTCCTGCGGGTCTTCGTCCGTGCCGGAGACCACGGCCACCACCTCCAGGTAGCGCCCTTCCTCCTCGGCCGTTTTCTTCGCCGCGGCGATGGCCGGGGCCAGTTCGCTCGCCGGGTCGGGATGAGCACCGTAACCCAGCACCACATCCAGCAAAATGACGGCGGTCTCCGGGTCGGCGGCTTCTTTGGCGATGCGGCGCACGCGCAGGTCGTTGTCCATCATCGGGTGCAGGCGCCCCACGGTGAACTCGTCCTCGCCCAGGTCAATCAAGGTGTGCTCCTGGCTGACGAGCGAATCCTTCAGGCGGTACTCATCCGTCAAGGGGATGTTGGAGTACACGCCGGGGAAATAATTACTCAAAATCAGTAAACTCTCATAGGCCAGCGTGCCGCCGGAGAACAGGCCGCGCAGGTATTTCTGCCCCGCGGCGAATTTCGAGACATCTGGCTGCCCCCAGCCAGCCTGCGTGCTGGAAAGTTCTACCGCAAGGCGCGCGGCTTCATCAAACGTGGTGGCGAAATAGATGTTTTCCACCTGGCGCAGGACGGTGGCGTAGCCG
>WFTY01000003.1 GCA_015485245.1 Anaerolineales bacterium
GCGATCTTCGACATCAGCCTGGCGAACGCCAACCTATGGGGCGGAACACTGATGCTGCTCTCCGGCTGCCTTTCCTTCGTGGGCATCAGCATCATGGCCTCCACGCTGCCGTTGCTCTTCCCGGAGCGCGGCGCACAGATGACGCATATCATCATCGCGCTGCTGCTCCTGGTCTCCGGCGTGTACTACCCGGTGGAGGTGCTGCCTCTCGCCTTACAGCGAATCGCTGTGCTCAGCCCGGCGACCTATGTGCTGAAAGGCGTGCGCCTGGCGATGCTGGAAGGCGCACGCACCCTTGACCTGTGGCCAACCATCTGGCCGACACTGTTGATGGGGGCGGCCTTGACCCCTGCAGGGCTGTGGGTTTTCGCGCAGGCTGAACGCTATGCCAAGCGGAAAGGGAAATTACACAGGAACGGGTAAGGAGGAGCAGAGATCAAGCCGCTATGTGGTACACTCTCCCCAATCACCCAGTCAGCTAACCACTTCACTATCTGATCCTTGCCCCTCATGCCCTCCATAAAGTTTCTTCTCTGGGATGTCGGCGGGGTGCTGCTGCGCACCGAAGACCCTACGCCGCGCCAGCACCTCGCTGCTGAACTCGGCACCACCCGCCGGGAACTCGAAAAAACCGTCTTCGCCAGCGAAATGGGTACCAACGCCCAGCTCGGTAAAATCAGCGTGGATGAACTCTGGGAATTCGTCCGCCAAGCTTATGACCTCACTCCCCAGCAACTGCTTGATTTCCGCCAACGATTTTGGGCCGGCGACCGCCTCGACCGCGCCCTGGTAGATGAAATCCGTCGCCTGCGCGCTCGCGGCTACCTGACCGGCATACTGAGCAACGCCTGGGGCAACCTGCGCTCCGCGTTACAGGACGATTGGAAGATCGCTGACGCCTTCGATTTCATCACCACCTCGGCGGAGGAGGGAGTGATGAAACCGGACCCGCGCATCTATCACATCGCCCTGGAACGCGCCGGGGTTGCCCCCCAGCAAGCCGTTTTCATCGACGATTTTCCTCATAACATAGAAGGCGCGCGCGCCGTGGGTATGCACGCCATCCTGTTCGATAACCGCACGCAGGTGTTCGGTGAGCTAGAAGCGCTTCTCGACAAGGCGAATCCGGGATAAGCCGCCGTCTTCACGATAGAAATGCCAGGTCAATAACCCACATCCCTGAACCGCGCAGTCGCCAGGGAGGCGAAGAGAAAATCACCCTCCACCAGGGTTCTCTGGCGCTTCCTCCCACAGACGCAGGAATTCCCGCATCTGGCGCGCGCTGTGCAGGTAAGCAAAACGCGCCACCTGCCGCCCCACATCCATCAGACGCTGACGCAGATCATCGTCCAGCAAGCGACCGTGTTCATCAAAGACCCTCCATGCCTGCGCGATACTGACCTGCTCCGGGACCACCCAGGCGTGCAAAGCCCGCCCGACGGTGCGCAGGCTGTTCAAGGCGTTCAACGCGCCCATCGATCCCCCAGCAACCCCAACCAGACCCCACATCTTCCCTTCAAACTCATCAAAGCCCATCAGGTCGAGGGCGTTCTTCAACACCCCGCTGAAGCTGCCGTGATACTCCGGCGTCCCCAGAATGACGCCCTGCGCCTGCTGCACCTCAGCTTGCAAGCGGTGCACGCCCTCAGGATAATCCTCGCGTCTGCGGCCATCACAGAACACCAGCTCATAATCCGTCAAATTGATGAGGCGGGTTTCCGCCCCGACCTCGCGCGCGCCGGCGAGGGCGATTTCCAACGCCCTGGCGGTATAACCCGCAGGGCGCAGGCTGCCGTTGATGGCGATAACGCGCAATGCTTCAGGTTGGTTTCCGGTCATGTGTTGCTCCTTCGGGCATAGCACAGCGTGATATAATTTTACCCGCTTATGTCCAATTCAAAAGACCAATATACACTCCTGGCCGTTCTGGCCCACCCGGATGACGAATCCTTTGGCATGGGAGGCACTCTGGCCTTATACGCCGAGCGCGGGGTGGCGGTTCACCTGATTTGTGCCACTCGTGGCGAGGTCGGCGAAGTTGCTCCCGAATATCTGCGCGATTACGCCTCCATCGCCGAACTGCGCGAGGCCGAATTGCGCTGTGCCGCGAGCCACCTCGGTCTGGCAGGCGTCCACTTTCTGGATTACCGCGATTCTGGAATGGCCGGCTCACCAGACAATGACCACCCCCAGGCGCTGGTCGCCGCTTCGGTGGAAGAAGTCGCGCAAAAGGTGGCCTGCAAAATCCGCGAGCTGCGTCCCCAGGTGGTGCTGACCTTCGACCCCATCGGCGGCTACCGACACCCCGATCACATCCACATCCAGCAAGCGGCCACACGGGCATTTCACCTGGCGGGCGATCCGGCTTTTGAGTGCGCTCTCCCCCCCTATCAACCGCAAAAACTCTATTACCACACCATCTCCAAGCGCTTCCTGCGCTTCGCTGTTGGTCTCCTGCGCCTGCTGGGCAAAGATCCCAGCAAATGGGGGCGCAACCAGGATATCGACCTGACAGAACTGATCGTGGATTTTCCCATCCACGCCAGGATCAACTACGCGGCAGTGGCGCAGCGCAAAGAAGCTGCCTCCCGCTGTCATGCCAGTCAGATCGGCCCGACGATCACCGGGGGAGCGTTCCGCTGGCTCTTTCGCCTGCTAGGCTTCGGCCGCGTGGATTTCTTCATGCAGGCCTACCCCCCGCCAGCCGAGGACAAGACGAGCAACGACCTGTTCGCCGACGTGGTTTAACACAACGAAATCCCCAAACTTGACTGCGCCATGCGCCGGTGTTATCATGCCCGGCGCAAAGGCAACCTATGAAATACGACCCCGTAAC
>WFTY01000004.1 GCA_015485245.1 Anaerolineales bacterium
AGCCAGTAGAACATCACAAACAGATTGCACGGCACACCGACCACCAGATACCCGCCCAGACGGGCAGCGGCGCCTGCCACCCGCCCCACGCGCCGGTCGTCCGGCGACAGCGTCCAGGCAGCCCACCAGCCCACAGATCCAATCACCACACCGTCCAGCCCCAAAGCCAGCACCGTCCACGCCTGCAGCGCCGAGAGCAGGCCGCTCCCGCTCGCCAGGCGCGTCACCGCCAGTGCCAGCGCCGCCAGCCCTCCCAGCCAGAGGGCGGCAAATCCTAGCAACGGCCCATTCCATTTCATCGCACCAACTCGCACAGACGATCGCTATCCTCAGTATACACGAGACGCGCCCGGAGGGGCAATGCAGGCAACTCTGGAGATTACCCATATCTCGGCGACTGATAGTCTCCCCCAACTATGTTGGCAACATTGCGGGTTACCGTTTTACCGCCGAGAGCGCTGAGAACGCAGAGAAAACAAAAGGCTCTCCGCGCTCTCTGCGGTGAGGAAAAGGCACCAATCCAAAACAGGCAGACTACTTAGGGCAGGCTCCGGGCGACATTGCAACCGCAGGTGCAGTTTCAACTGCTTACATCTGTCCCGCACGTTCACCGGTATAATTACCGCATGGTCTCTGCCGCCTTCCGACGACGCATCCGCCGGGCCATCGCCAACCCGGTGCTGCAAGCCGCGCTGGACGCCAACGCTCAGCGCCGCGTGGACGCGCGCACCCGCGCTCTGGCCTCGCTGCCCGATTACGAGGAACGCCGTCAGCGAGCCGCGGCATTGCGCGCCGACACCATCGCCCGGCTGGATGAACACCTGGCGCGCTTCATCGCCAACGCCGAGGCTAATGGGATAAAAGTCCATCGGGCGCGGGACGCTGCCCAGGCGAGGGAGATCGTGCTGAGGATCATTAATCAACCACAAAGGGCACGAAGGGACACGAAGGGAGAATTAGTAGCCCTTCGTGAAGCGAAACAGGTTGCCAAATCCAAAAGCATGGTCTCGGAAGAGATCGGGCTGAACGAGGCGCTCGAGGCCGCCGATCACCGCGTGGTGGAAACCGACCTGGGAGAGTACATCGTCCAACTGCGCGGCGAGAAGCCCAGCCACATCATCACGCCGGCGGTGCACCTGCGGCGGCAGGAGGTGGCGCAACTCTTCCACGAGAAACTGGGCATCTCCTACACCGAAGACGTGGAAACCCTGACCGCCGCGGCGCGGCGCGAATTGCGCCAGGTCTTTCTCAACGCGGATGTAGGGGTGAGCGGCGTCAACTTCGGCGTGGTGGAGAGCGGGACGCTGTGCATTGTGACCAACGAGGGCAACGGGCGCATGGTGACCACGCTGCCGCGGGTACACGTCGCCCTGATGGGGATGGAACGCATCGTCCCCACAATGGACGACCTGGCACTGATGCTCTCCTTGCTGCCGCGCTCGGCCACCGGCCAGAAGATCAGCGTGTACACACAGTTCATTCAACAACCGCTGCCCGGGCAGGAGCGTCATCTGGTCATCCTGGACAACAGACGTAGCGCGCTGCGCGCTTCGACGCTGAATGAAAGCCTGCACTGCATCCGCTGCGGGGCGTGCCTGAACGCCTGCCCGGTTTTCCGCGAGATTGGCGGACACGCTTACAACAGCGTGTATCCGGGGCCAATTGGCTCAGTGATCTCAGCAGGGCTGTTCGGGCCAGAGCACAGTGAACTGGCTTACGCCTGCTCACTGTGCGGGGCTTGCGCCGAGGTCTGCCCGGTGAAGATTCCACTGCCTGATTTGCTGGTGCGCGTGCGGGCGGGTGCTTCACCG
This sequence comes from Anaerolineales bacterium, assembly GCA_015485245.1. Classification (GTDB taxonomy): domain Bacteria; phylum Chloroflexota; class Anaerolineae; order Anaerolineales; family UBA11858; genus J130. The sequence goes on from WFTY01000004.1 coordinate 1,812, forward strand.
CCAGGAGGTGAGGAAGAAAGCAAAGCTCTGCCGCGCGGCCTGGCATGGGGCTTGCGACTCTACCGGCTCGCCGCCACACGCCCGCGCCTGTACCGCGCGGCCCAGCGGATGTTGAGCCGCCTCGCGCCGCGGGATGGCTATATCTCTGCCCCGGCGTGGACGGGCTGGGGGCTGAGCAAAGATTTTCCCGCTCCGGCGCGTGAGACATTTGGGGAATGGTGGGAGGAGGCAGGTAACAAGGTATCAGGAAACAGGGTAACAGGTCAGCCGGTGGCCCCATCACCTGGTCATCCTATTACCCCGCCACCCGCTCCCCTGACTGCTCAATTCACCACCGAACTCACCGCCCTCGGGGGAGCAGTCATCCCCTGCGCGGAGGAGAGCCTGGCGGAGGAGATTCTGCGTTTGCTGCGCGGGCGCGACATCGAGACGGTGATGGCCTGGGAACAAACACATCTTCCCCTAAATTTACTGGATTCCCTGCGGGAAGAGGGCCTCCGCGTGGCACAGGCGCGCCAGCCCGACGTTCAGGCGGGGATCACCGGCGCACTAGCGGCGGTCGCCGACCTGGGGGCGCTGCTCATCCCTGGCGGCGAGGGCTGCCCTCTGAGCGTCTCACTGCTTCCCCCTTTGCATATCGCCATTTTGCATTCGAAAGACATCCTGCCCAACCTGGAAAGCGCGCTGCGCCTGCCGGCGGTGACGCAGGCCCCTGCCTCAGTGCTGATTGCTGGCCCTTCGCGCACCGCTGATATCGAGATGACGCTGAGCATCGGCGTGCATGGGCCAGGCGAGGTGGTCATCTTTCTGG
>WFTY01000005.1 GCA_015485245.1 Anaerolineales bacterium
CAGGCCAACTACCGCGGCCAACACAAACAAGGCGAAAGCGAACGCCAGCCAGCCAGCGATGCGGGAGCGGGGTGAAGCTTTCGATCGGGAAGGGCGTTTTTTTGCAGTCATCCGCTCATCCTGGAGTGGTGCTTGGTGTGGGCGTGTCGCTGGGCAACGGCGTGTCCGTCGGCACAGGCGTATCGGTAGCTGTGGGCAGAGGGGTGTTGGTCGGAACAGGCGTGTCGGACGGCAAAGGCGTATCCGTCGAGGTGGGGACTGTAGGCGTATCGGTGACCGTCGCCGCGGGAGAAGGGGTCATGGTAGCCGTGGGAGTGAAAGTCGCCGCGTTGACGGTCGGCGTGAGCGTGGAGGTGGGCGACGGCCCGGCGGTGGCGGTGAACGTGACCGTCGGGGTCATCGTCGGCGTCAGCGTCAACGAGGGCGTCGCCGAGGGCGCGGACGTCGGCGGGGCGCAGCGATAGGCCACATACGTCGCCGTTGGTTCGACCTCGGGGTTGTTGTCGTACGCCAGCGCCCGCTCATATTGCGTCCGCGCGGCGCACCACTCCCCCTCCGCGGCCAGTTGATTCCCGAAGTGAATCAAAGACCAGTGATACCGCCAGGCAGCCGTCAGACCAGAACCGTCGCGCAGACCGGGCACAGCGGCAGCGACCTGCCCAAAATAATAGACGGCCTGCTCCGGGTAAGCCTCCCAGAACCCCAGCGCGGTGAGGTAAAGCCGCGCCCAATCACGGTACACTGTGGCGTTGTAATCCAGGGGGCCAAATTTTTCCGCCAACGAGAGGTCGTAAATCCCGCCCTCCAGGTCGCCCTGCAACAGGATACGCTGCTCGCCGCGTTGACGCAAGGCGGTGTAGAGCATATCGTCCACCTCCGTCACACGGTAATACAGGTCTTCATCCCGCAGAGCCAGCAAAGCGACGATAGCGCCGTCCCAATCCCCCTGCGAGATTAGCAGTTGGGCGCGCTGAAAGATGGACTGTGCGCCGCTGAGGTCTCGCGTCGGGGTGAGCGTGGGGGTGGCCGAAGGGGTCAGCGTAGGAGGCGCGGGGGTAACAGTCGCCGTGGCGTGGAGCGCCTTCAGGCTGAGGGTGAGGTATTCCCAGGCCTCGGAGTAGTCATCGGGGCGCAGGGCGACCACATACTCCAGGCGCTGGCGCGCCAGGTCGTAGCGCCCGGCCTGGTAATCCTGCAAGCCAAGTTTGTACTGCTCGTACACCGCTTCATCGCTGACCGCCTGGAGCGTGCTCTGCGCCTGCTGCGCGCCCTGACGGTAGCCCGCCAGCGCGCCGACCACGCCGGAGAGCACAATGCCCACCAGCGTGAGGAAAATCAACAGGAAGCGGAGAAAGCGTTTCATAAACTCGCACAATTATAAACCCATCGCGCCGGGCGAGTGGAGAAAGGGAAGCACGCAACCGCAGTCAAGGCGCAAGAAGCAAGAAGGTGACAGTCATCTGGCAGATGACTGTCACCTGAGCGGGTGCGGTATAATGGGATCAGGTCACAAACCCCCGCGGAGGAGAATACCCCATGAAACGTATCAGCAACTTCATCACCGGCTTCGTCTTTGGGGGCGTGCTGGCGGCATCCATCGTGCTGCTGCTCACGCCGACATCCGGCGAGGAACTGCGCGCCCAGGCGCAAGAGCGTGTAAAAGGGCTTCAAGAAGAGATCCAACGCGCCGCTGCCGCTCGCCGCGCCGAACTGGAAGCCCAACTGGAAGCGCTGCGCGCCGCGAGACCCGATCAAGGATAACGGCTGTATCGTGAAAGGCCAGAAGCGTTTCACCTGGCCAGGAGTAATTCTTTCTCTAATCGCTGGTGGAGTAGCGCTAGCCTATGGTGTGACTTGGGGGATGTATCTTGTATCAAAAGAACCGCCTCTTCGCCTCTCCGCGCCGCCAGCGCAAGCGGCAGCCATAGCAGGTATTTATGCAGATGGTTTCTTTCAAGCAGACCCGGTAATTCAAACAGTTGACGGCAAGATTTACCAATATGCCTGGATAAAAGAACAATATACCTGGGTGGATGGCTCCATACCAGAACACAAGCGCGACATGCCCTGCAAACGCCAGAACAAAGAACTCTTTGAAGCGGTAGCAGGAGGCATCGTTGATTGCCGCGGAGTGCAACCATTGGGGGAATGGTGTCCAGCGCCCTACACAGTGTTTGCGGTTGCCGAAGACGGAAACGTGTGGGTGTTCAGGAAAAACAAGCCTTGTGGCCTCGTCGCGATTGTGCTCAGCATTCTCCTAGGGGGTATTGGATTGGTGACAGGTGTTATCATCACTGCTGTAAAGGCTATACGCGGACGGGCGAGCAAGAGAAAGATGAACCCGGCACCAAGAGGTTAGTGGAAGAAAGCCGCCCGGTGGCTAAAACCCATATTAAACACAATGAGCATGAGGCCTCACGGCTATCTCACGCCCATTGTGCATGCTGCCCGGCGAATCAGAATCCCCCGGCTAAGGCACTATCTCGAAGCGATAGGCTGCCTTCTGACGCGTGTACCGCGTCGTCCCGGCCACCACCAGAACCACCTCGTCTACCTCGCCGCCGATCGTGATGGGGATCTCCGCGCTGACATCTTCGTTCAAATCAATGTATTCCACCTGCGGCGTATCACCCATGCGGATCAACGCCAGGCGGAAGGTCTGCGGCAGCAAATTGCGCACACGCACAAACCCGGCCGCCTCCCAACCTCCTGCATCAGCCTCAAAATCACTGAAATAACCAATCTCCGGAATAGCCACATCGTCGAGCAAAAAGCCCTCCCCATTGACCGCGGCATCAGTGACATATTCAAAACGCAGATACACCTTCTTCCCAACGTAATTCGAGAGATCAACCGTCTCCTCAATCCAGCGCCCATCCCCGCCGGAGAGACCGTTGTACCCCCAACCATAGCTGTTACCGGAAGGATCTTCCAGCGTGCCGGAGGGCGTGGTCAGGATCTGCCAGTGCTCGCCATCCAGAGAGGCCTCCACGTAAAGATAATCGTAATCCTCTTCCAGGTCATACCACGTCCAATAGGTGAGCGTGAGCGGGCCGGAATACTGACTGAAATCAAAGCGGCGGGTGAGAGTCATATCCGATTCGTCGCCCTTATTCGACCAGAAAGCATAGTCGCCGGAATAAACCTCCGCCGGCAGCAATCCCACCTGCGTGCTGCCCTCAAAGCGCAAGGTGTACGTCCCCGTGCAGGTGATGCGGATATAATCCGCGCCGTACTGGTGCACATCGCGCGTCTGCGTCTCCGTCGGGCAGACGGCCACGTCCTCCGTGGCGGAAACGCGCGGCGCCTCGGCGTAGTTCTCATATACATAACGGCCATCAGCGACCGATTCATCCAGCAGATAATTGGTCACCACCCAATCGAGGAACACGTCATCGGCGCGCAGCGCCTCACCGCTCTGCGGGTCGGTCGCCCCGAGCATCTCCAACACGGCGTCCACGCTCTCCATACCGTTCTCGGGGTGCGCCACCAGCGCCTGCGTAGCCTGATCGCCAAAGCGGTTGAGGAAATAGTTCAAAAACAGAAAACCTGCCCCATAATGCGGAGAAGTGGCGCTGGGGTCATTCGGCCAGTCGTTCAATTGCATATCAGGCTCATCGGCAAAGAGGTAATCGAAACCGCCCGTATAGTAATCGTTGAGGAAAACCGCCAGTTCCGAGAAACCTTCGTTGAGCCAGGACGTCTCATTGCGATCGCGATACCAGTGAATCATGTGCTGAAACTCATGCGCCAGCACACCCAGAGTGAAGGTCTCCGCCAGACCAACCGTGTCGGCGTTAAGCACGAAGGACTCATGGGCGTTGGAGTACTCGTGGGCCAGGGGGTGATACTCATCTGCCGAGGAGAAATACCCCGCCAGGTTGAAGCCTAACCCGCGGGCGTAGATGATATACAAATGCGGGTCGCCGTCCACACCGGGCGTCCACTCACTGCCGAAAAACGCCCGGTCGGTGGGGTAAATCTTGTTCTCAAATGTCTCGGCCAATGTTTGCAGCTCATCCGGATCAAACGAAACCCCCTCCTCGATCCAGTAATATGCGTGGTCGGTGACGTATTGCAGCACAACATCCACCTGAAAGCTCTCATTGGTGTCCACATTGGTCATCCACATCGTCTCGCGCGTGCCGACTGCCAGCGGCGCGGCGGGCGGCTCCACCGTGCGGGGGATGTTCTCAATCCCGCTCAACCGCTCGGCCAGATCAATCAGATCGTTGACCGGAATTTCGGCCTCTTGCAGCGTGCGCAGGGTGTCCTCCCCCGGGCGCAGAACAGCCTCCATTTGAACGGGTTGCTGCTCCCCAGAGGGGGTTTGCGTCTCCGCGGGGGAGGGCGCGACGACCGTCTCGGTAGGGCGGATCACGACTGGCGTATCCGTGATGACGTCGCTTTCCGTCTGCAGCGAAAAATCCGGGGATTGCAATGCCCCATACGCAATCCCGCCAAACACAACCAACGCCAGGAGCAGGCAACAACACAACAACACCACTCCAACGCCCCCCAGGATAAGAACTACATTTTTCATCGACAGTTTCCTCTTAATCGTTGTTTTGAATCAGCGTTTCACGAAGCAGCGCCAGGCCGTATTCATCCTGATAGAAAATGACATAGCCCGCCAGCCGGTCGGCGACGGCGTCGCCGTAGAAATCTCGCCAGGCCTGCATATCACCAGGGTCAACCGCGGATTCCACCGCGCCTGGCCGGGTGAACTCACGAACGTAATCCATCTCCAGCAACAACACATCCGGCTGCGTGCGGTTGAGATAGTCATACGACGCCAACCGCCAGTTCATGCGCACATCGTAATTGGGGCGTGGGGCGACGTAAGCGGTCGGGTCGCGATAAATCACCAGAGATTGAGCACGCAATCCCAACTCGTCCAGACGCGTCTCCACTTGTCGGAAGAAAGCAATGCTTGGTGAGTTCGCCTCCCGATACAACACCTCGGCGTAGATGCGCGCGTCCTGATGCAGATAAAGCCCAAACTGAACGGCCAGCAGCACCAGCGCGCCGCCCTGCAACAGGCGCGCCCGCTTGGCGCGCGTCCCGCCCTCCAACGGGTCAAACAGATGCACCCCAGCCGATCCCAGCGGGATGAAAGCCGGCAGAAAATACAACGGGCGGATGGAAGATGTCCCCACGGTGAACAGATAAGGGAGCAGGTAAGCCAGGATCATCACGTTCAGCAGCCGGTGCTTCGGCGAGCGCATTCCGCGGTAAAGCCCCAGCGCCATCAACAGCCAGGTAAACCACTCCCCATACAGCGGCCAGACGACCGCGTTCAACTTCTCGCCGGTCAGGTTCCAATCCGGGTTGCGGGTGTAGTATCCCATGCGCGTCTGCACCCACTGCTGGCGGGCGATGTCCAGGATGTCCTGGCGCGTCTGCGGGATCAGCAGCAACGGGTTGGAGAGTGCCAGCCCAGCCAGCATCGCTCCCAGGAAGAGCAGCGCGCCCCCAATGCAGCGTCGCCAGGAAAGCGTCCCGCGCACCACACCCCACACGAGATAGGTCGGGACCGCCAACAAAAAGAACGCGCCGGCGTATTTGACGCTGAACGCCACGCCGCACACCGCCGCGGCCAGATAAAAATCGCGCCCAAAAGCGAAATTGTCGCGTTGAATGAAGAAAAAGACCAACACAACCAACAGCAGCGCCAGGCTGTCAGGATGCCACCAGAAGTTGTTTTGCACCACCGCAGGCACAGCGAGCAGGAAAGCAAACAGCACGACGGCCCGCCATCGCGATTTACCGCGCGTTTGCAAACGCGTCATCAATCCGATGGCGACGATCATCGGCAACACGCTGACCATCTGCCGCAGGATCGCCATCACGACCTGCGGGTTCTCAGCCCACATCGCTCCGGCGAGGTTCTGGCGCTTGGTGAGGAGGCCTGGCAGATGATCGGGCGAACCCCGACGCATGTGGTCGCCAAGCGACCGTTGCGCCATGGTGCCATCACCGAC
>WFTY01000006.1 GCA_015485245.1 Anaerolineales bacterium
GGGCGGCCGGTCACCAGTGCCCGCCCGCCCAGGTATTGATCCGCGTACCAGGCGGGTACTGAGAAGAGATACGCGCCCATCTTGCGCCCGTGATACAGCGGATCGTCCGTGGGGCCGACGTGGAACATCCCCCGCGCGTTGCCGCCGTCCAGGTTGGCGAACCAGATTGTGGGGAAAGTGTCTGACCCCATGACGCCTTCGGCGTACCACAGGTTGATTGAGCCGTAGAGTTTATCTGCGCTCTGGGAGCCGCGTTGGGGGACGTATTCCAGATCGCTGACGAAGAGATACTCGCGGTGGACGGTGGCGGCCATCCCGTCGTCGAAGCGAGTCATCGGGCGGAGGAGATCGGCCAGGGGCAAATCTTCCCAGTTGGTGGCCTGGGCGGGGGTTGGGATGGCGACCTCACCATAGTACGCGCCGCAGTCCCAGGATTCATCCCAGCAGGCCTCCCCCGGGTGCGCCGGATCGTACAGCTGTTGAAAGCCGGTCACCAGCAGCGTGCCGGCACCACCATTCCCTTGAGGATAGAAAGACAAACCCAGCGCTCCCCAGTTGAACTCGTCGGGCAGGCGGAAGGCGCCCAGGTATTTCAGGTCGGCGGGCTGAAGGAGGCTGCCAGGCAGGTCTTGCGACGGGGACTGTCCGGCGGGCTGCTCCACAGCGGCGGATTCGGGCGACGATTCCGCCTCAGCGCCCGGCGCGGCAGCGATGGGTTGTTCCGGGGGAGGGGTATTGCCGGCGTCAATACTGGAAAAATTGCACGCCAGGGCAAGGCCGATCAGCAGAGGAATTGCAACAATGTAACGATACATACGCTCACTCTTTCATCATCGGACACGCTGATTGGTGGACAAAACGCGCCGCCCTGTTTCATCACACGGAGGCACAGGGAACACAGGGCATTTTGGTTGGTAAAACGCCGTGTGCTCTGTGCCCCCGTGTGAACATGTGGCACGCTTGCACCACTAACGAAGATAGGGCGTCGACCAGGCGCAGAGCATCCGAGGAGGCATCGTCCGGGCTACGGGCCGCCGGGGAACGTCTCGATGCGGAAATACAGGTCGGCATAATCGCCGTTCAACAGGTAGTCCCCTGGCGGGAGCAGCGCACCGTCCTCCATCACACCACGGATGGGCACGGTGCGCTCAAAAAGCGTGTCCGACGGATTGAGACGCTCATCGCAATCCATGATACGCGCGCCGATGGTCACCGTCCCGTCCCGGGGGACTTCAATCGTCAACTGATTGGTGGGAGGGGCAAAGAAGTCATCACTGCGGCAACCGCTTCCCAGACAACTTGCCATCTCTCGCTCTATCCAGCCGAAAATGTCATTCTGGATGTCATAACTCCGGCGTGTCAGTTCCAGGCCATCGCAGGTGCCCCATAAGGTCGCCCCTGGGCCCACGTAGCACCAGCAGGCGTTGAACTCCAGCCCCCGCACACGATCCTCCGTAGCGAGCCAGAACTCGCCGTAGATCGGGCCGGGGCGATGCAGGCCGTCTTCATCGGCGGGGGGATCGTGCACATCGAGGACATCGAAGGTGACGCGCATGCTGTAAGGGCATGGCTCGCCTTCCAGCATCCACACATTGCTGAAAGCGGATTCGACGATCTCGGTCGGCGATACCCGCGCCGCGGTGACCGCGATTTCGCGGGTTTCACCGCAGGCCGGGAGGTAGTCGTCAATTTCCACCGCGTTGCGGGAGACGTAATCGGTGCGGGCGCCGTCTACATAGACCATGTAGCCGGTGATCTCCTCCGGATTGCCATACCAGGCCCACACAAGCCGCTCGCGCCCCAGCCAGCGGTATTGGGTGTGAATGATGGGCGCAGGGATTCCCGCGCCTTCACAGGATGGGCTGCACATGCGATAACCGGCCCGAAACCAGCCATCGCCGCCGCCGGAGGTCGCCTGGAAGGCCTGGCCGTCCCAGTCATCGGACGGGTGGCTGACGCTTACTTCACCCAGCGAGTAAACGGATTCTCCTCCTCCAGGCCATTCACCTATCGCCATACAACTGAGAGAGATTTCCAGTGAATCCCCGACCGGCACCCAGATGTGCGAATCTTCGCCCCCGACCCACTCGGCGATATCCCAATGCGTTTCGTCAATTGCCTCGAACTGACCGATGGTTACCACCGGCCCATCCCCGAACCGCAGATAGCACCAGACCTGATTGTAAGGGCGGTCTACATCAAAGGACAGTCCCTGAACTTCCACCTCGGTGGTTGCCCGCACCGCCCCACTGCGGAGGAGATCCAGGAACCAATCGGGCAGCAAAGAAAAGGCGGGGCCGCTCTCGGCAACTTCGTCTTCCTCCGGCGGAGGGCAAAACCCGTCTTCCGGGGCACCAGGCTCTGCAGGGCAGGGGTCAGCGTCATCAGGCGCGC
>WFTY01000007.1 GCA_015485245.1 Anaerolineales bacterium
GCTCATAACGGCGGCCGTGTTGGGCGCCATCGTGATGAGCGAGAGCAGCGCGCCGGATAGCGTAGTCGCAACCTATAGCCTGACGCTGGTGCTCGTCGGCGTCTACGTCCTCTTCGCCCTGAAAATTGCCAACCAATGGGAAAAAGCCGTGGTATTGCGTTTTGGCAAGTATCGCGCCCTGATGGGGCCGGGGATGTTCTGGCTCATCCCCATCGTTGATACCGTGGCCGAGTGGATTGACCACCGCGTGATGGTGACCTCGTTCCGCGCTGAAAAGACGCTGACCAAAGACACCGTCCCGGTAGACGTGGACGCGGTGCTCTTCTGGATGGTGTGGGACGCCGAGAAAGCCGCCCTGGAAGTAGAAGATTACAAATCCGCCATCGCCTGGGCCGCACAGACCGCTCTACGCGAGATCATCGGTCAGATGGAACTGGCCGATATCCTGGTGGGGCGCGCCCGCATGGACGCAGATCTGCAAAAGATCATTGATGAACGCACCACCCCCTGGGGAGTCACCGTGCAATCCGTGGAGATTCGCGACATCGTCATCCCGCAAGAGCTGGAGGATGCCATGAGCCGCCAGGCACAGGCTGAGCGCGAGCGCCAAGCGCGCGTCATCCTGGGCGAATCCGAGAAGCAAATCGCCGCCTCGTTCGCCGAGGCATCCAAAGCCTACAGCGACAACCCCACCGCCCTGCACCTGCGGGCGATGAACATGCTCTTTGAAGGACTGAAGGAAAAAGGCGCGCTGGTGATCGTCCCCAGCAGCGCGGTGGACACGATGAACCTGGGCGGCCTAAGCGGCATGGTCTCACTGGCGCAAAACGCGGCACCGGAGGAATAACGCCTGTGTTTCACGTGAAACACAGGACAGCCGATATCGATAAAACGCATGAAGGAGTATGATATGTCCACCCGTACAACAACCTTCCTCACTTTGGGCATGATCCTGATCGCCCTGGCGGTCAGCGCAATGCTGGCAGCGCGGCTGCCCGATCCGATGGCTTCGCACTGGGACGCCCAGGGCCAGGTGGATGGGTATATCCCCCGTTTTTGGGGACTGTTCTTGATGCCGCTGGTCGCCGTCGGGATGCTCGCGCTTTTCCAGATCATCCCCCGGATTGACCCCCTGGCGGAGAACGTCGCCCTCTTCCGCAGTCAGTTCAACACCTTCATCGCCCTGCTCATCGCCTTCCTGCTCTACATACACGGGCTGACGCTGGCCTGGAACCTGGGTTACACCAGCTTTGATATGGGCACGGCTATGCTCCCGGCACTGGGGCTGCTGTTCATCTACATCGGTGTGTTGCTCAAAGGCGCCCGACGCAACTGGTTCATCGGTATCCGCACCCCCTGGACGTTAAGCAGCGACGCCGTCTGGGAGGCGACCCATCGGCGCGGCAGCTGGCTCTACATAGCGACCGGCGGTCTGACTCTGCTGGGGGTGTTCTTCAACAACTACGCCATCTGGTTCATCATGATTCCGGTGATCGGCGTGTCGCTCTATCTAATCTTCTATTCGTACGTCCTCTGGCGCAGAGAACAGCTCCACTGACTCAAAAGGCTCATCAGCGCTCGTGGCTGATGAGCCTTTTGACTTCGCAAGCGGGATTACAGGCCTTCCCGCGCTTTCCATTCCCGAAAAACATCTTCCGCCTGCTCCAGGTAAATCCCCAACCCCTGGATGCGCTCCGGCAGGGCGTCGGCAGAGAAACCCAACAGAGCACACAACCGCGTCCAGCCGTCCACAACGGCGGGCAGATGCGGCTGGTGTTCAGCAGCCAGACGCCAGGTCGTCAACAAGGGCCAAAGTACGTCTTTTGGACGTTCGCTCCCTACCAAAACCTCAAAGGCCGCGTAATAATACCGATGCCGGCAAGGATGCAATTGCAAGGGGCACCTCTCAGCCGGAAGCGCCTGCATGGCCTGCGTCCACAGCGGCAACACCGAACGCAACTGCGTCTCATCCACCTGCATCCCTCCCAGCAGACCAACGAACCCGGCGTGCATCTCCACCTTACCCAACAACTCCAAACGGTCAGCGTATTGGCGCAAAAATCGTCGCTCCGCCAGCGGTTCACCCACCAGCAACGCCAACCCATTGGCAATCCGGTGGAGGATGCGGAAATACCGTGCGAGGGCTGTGTTCAGATCAGCAGGCAGATCAACTTCCAGATCCATCAGATGCTGACGGGCCTCCTCCAACAACGTCCCCGCGCGCGCGGCCACGCTCTCGGGGCGAAGGAACATGCCGCGCACCGAGGAAAGCGCAAAGTCCAGATAATGCTGGGGATCGAAGAGCACCTGAGCGTTGTACAGATCCGGCCCTAGCCAGGGATGCACGCGCAACTCGCGGCCGCGGCGATAACGCGTGGACTCGTGGTGCTCAATATCTAGATGTACCTGCTCGGTCAGCCGCAGAATCTCGCGCGGCACCGCGGGCGAATCCGCATGCACGATCACCAGATCGATATCCGTCGTCCCGCCAAAGAGAGGCATCTCTTCCAGCGCCACCGAACCGCGCAGGTATGCGCTCAGGACACCGAAGTTGTCGTGAGTGATTTTCTCCACCGTGGTCGTGGCAAACTGCTTAAGGATTTCAAGCGTGATCTGCATCAGCGGCCTCCTGGTTGACGATCAGTCCGCTCGGGAGCGGTCATCGACCCGCGGAAACGGTAACTCGGTTTGATAAGGTGGCATCCCCAGCGCGCCGCGAATGCGCTCCTCAACCCATTTCAAGTCTTCAGGGTTGACGACAAAGTTAATCGTGTCCGTCTCAATAGTGAGCACGCGCGGCCCTTGATAGCCATCCCCAAAGAAGGCATCGTAGGCGTGGTTGAGCGCATCAATATACGCGCGCTCCATATCGCGCTCATATGGCCGATCGCGCAAGGCGATGCGCTGCATCAGCACATCGGTGCTGGCGCGCAGATAGACGATCAAATCCGGCAAAGGGATTTTCTCCGCCAGCGCCTCATGTACCTGATGATACACATCCAGCTCATCCCCGGCCAGGTTGATTCCCGCGAAGAGCGCGTCCTTGCGGAACGTGTAATCGGCGATCAGATTTTTCCCTGTGGAAAGCAGCGGAGCCACAGCACGCTGCTGATGATAGCGACTGAGCAAAAAGAAAATCTGGGTCTGGAAGGCATAGCGCTCGCGGTCGGCGTAGAACTTCGCCAGAAAAGGATTTTCCTCGAACACTTCCAGCAACAACTCGGCTTCCAGAGCAGGCTGCAACAAACGCGCCAGCGTAGTTTTTCCCACGCCGATCACACCTTCAATGGCGATGTACATAGGCTCCTCACACAACGTTGATTTCATGACGATTTGCCGCATCAAGGATACCAGTCTTTCAAACCTGGCGCAACAAACAACCCACACCGACTTGACTTTCTCAATCAGATTATTAC
>WFTY01000008.1 GCA_015485245.1 Anaerolineales bacterium
GCACCCGCATACGTGACCAGCAGCGTGTCAGCAGGTTGCCCCAAAGTAAACAAGGCGAACACCGTCGTGGAGACATCCATGCCATCCGCCGTCTTTGCCGTCACGCCAGGCCGCAGGCGAATCTGTCGGCGCAGGTCAACCGCAACACGCAGTCGCTCGCCACGCCGAATCAAATTCACGCCCGGCCCAAGCGGGCGCATACCCAGATTCGCGCGCGGGTGACGGCGACGCAGAAAATTCCGCACGCGCCCCCAAAAACCCGGCAGGCCAGCGCGTCGCTCCAGCACCGCGGCGCTGACCGCATCGACGAAAATCAGGCCGGTGCCTGACGGTGCGAACTCACCCTGGCGTTGTTCTCCCTCTCCATCGCGGACGAACACCACCGGCCCATGCATCTCCCAGATATAACTGGCTAAACGTTGAAGAGCAGTACGACTAAACCATCCCTCGGAGAACGGCAAAACCTGGCCGGAAGCCAGCAGCAAGAACAAGCGTAAACTGAGCCAGAAGACCAGCACCCCCAGCAAGGTTTGCAACGCCGTCTCCGCCACCTGGGGCAACGTCGCCGTTTTTAGCACCAGGCCAGGCAGACCGCCGCGTCCCGGCAGGAAATATTGCCCGGCAGAGAAGACACCCACCGCGTTCTTCACCTGCTTCAGGTACACCGCCCCGTTTTGCTCCACAACGGCCACCAGGAACTCCAGTTCTTGAACCGGGTTCAGGTTGACGCCCAGCGCGCTGGCAGCATATCCTGGCAGCGGGCCACCGCTAACCTCATAGATTTCCCCTGCTGACAGGCGGTATAAAAGGCGCGTCCCGGCCTCGCCATCCGCAAACAAGATATACCGCCCTATGAGGCGAACATCCCGTGGCTGCCCCTGCGAGGCAAACCGCGCCACCAGATGCGCTCCCTCCGGCTGGGGCGCTCGCAGAACAAGCAGCCCCTGTTGATCGGAAACCAGATAGAGCATCGCCCCATCGGGAGAGGCTTCCAGGCGAGTTACGCGGCCAAAATCACGACTCACGGGGAATTCCACATATTGGGGGCGCGCGGGCTGCCGGACATCCCAGACTTCGATTCCCTGATCCCCTTCGGCGACGTACAGGTAACCGTTAAGAACATCCAGATCGAAAACCGGCCCGCGCGCGTTGAAGCCCAAGAGCGGTTCAGGAGCCGCCGGGTTACGCACATCAAAGACCTCGATGCGCGCCTGACGATTGACGACAAAAGCATAGCCGCCACTCACAACCACGTCGCCAGCGTCCTCCATCGCCTCGAAGCTGCCCACCGGCGTTATCACGCCGCCATCTCCCAATTGCATCACCAGCAAGCCCCGACTACCATCAGCGATGTAAGCATAACCGTCGCGCACAACCAGCCCGCGCGCCTCACCAGGGGTGCGATAGCGATTGATGACAACCGCCCTCCCCGGATCGCGCAAATCGGCCACCCACATCTCCCCGGCGCCATTTACGGCGTACAGGTAGCCGTTCCGAACACCCCCGGCGCGCAGCGATCCAAACATATCCAGAGAAAACAGGGTTTCAGGAGTTTCAGGAGCTTCCACACGATAGGCGACCACGCCACGCGCGGCGCGGGCGACATAGACACGATGATCCGCGATCGTCAGGCGGCTGAAATCCCCCTCCTGTGGAGCCGGTGAGCGATCCTGGGGAGCGGCAGGGTCAGCAACATCATAAATCTGTAAGCCGCGCCCGAATTCAAGCACGTACACCAGCCGCCCGTCCACAGCGACATCTCGCGGTTCGGCGGCGAGACGAACCCGACTGAGCAGGAGCGCCTGAGGCGGATCGCTGACATCAACGATCCAGAGGGCAGGCTGACCATCCGTGCCTTTGCCCACCAGATAGGCGTGCAACACAGTCCTCCCATCGCTTTGCGCGATGGCCTGCACGGCAACCGAGCGCACTTCCCCGCCAACCTGCAGCGAGGCCAGCGGTTGCGGCTGTGCGGGGTTTTCCAGCGAAACGACCTGCAA
>WFTY01000009.1 GCA_015485245.1 Anaerolineales bacterium
ATGTTTCAACTGGATGGCCGTGAGGTGGTGCACCAGCCGGCGAACGAGGTCTTCAAACAGGAGTACCTGTTGGATCTTTTCCGCAATGGGCAAGACGATCGTAAACGTCGTCCCTTCCCCCTCCACAGAATCCACCCAAATACGGCCACCGTGGTTTTCCACGATAGATTTGACGATCGCCAGCCCTAATCCGCTCCCCGAAACCTGTTCCACAACATTACTGGCGCGGTAGAACTTCTCAAAAATGTGAGGCAAATCACCCGCTGGAATCCCCACCCCGGTATCACTCACCTGTAAAATCACCTGATCCTTTTCGGCACGGGCGCGTACGGCGATCTTTCCGCCCTCCGGTGTATAGCGAATGGCGTTCCCCAACAGATTATCCAGCACCTGCCGCAATCGCACGCTATCCCCGTAAATCGAGGGTAAATCCGAGGGGATATCCACTTTCAAGATCAGTTTCTTCTCCCGCACCTGGCCCTGGAAGTTTTCAATAGAGTATTGAATCACCTCAACCAGAGAAAGTTGAATCTTACGGTCGTCCAGCCCGGCTTCAATGCGCCCCAGGTCCAGCAGATCGTTGATTAACTCGGTGATGCTGCTCACACTAGCCTGCACCCGCTGCACAAAGGCACGCTGCTTCTCGTTGAGCGGGCCAACCCGATCCAACAGCTCCACATATCCCAGGATCGCCGTCAACGGAGAGCGCAAATCGTGCGAAACCGCGCTGACAAACTCACTCTTGATGCGATCCAGCTCTTTAAATGTGGTGACATCGTGCAGGGTGAGGGTGAGGCCAATGCCGGGCACCTGATTGACCTGTGCGTTCACCACGCGCTTGTCATCCAGCTCAAGCTCCATGCGATAGGGGAATGTCTCGCGCCCATTGCGGAAAAGATCCAACAGGTACTCCTGTTTGAAGACCTCGTTCGCCGGCTGGTGCACCACCTCACGGCCATCCAGTTGAAACATCTCTCGCGCCACGCGGTTGACCAGGATCACCCGACCCTCAGTATCCACCACAATCACCCCATCCTGAATGCTGCCGAGGATAGCCTCCAGCTTGCGCCGCTCCAGCTCGGTATGGGCAAACAAACGGGCGTTTTCAATCGCGATGGCGGCGTAATCCGCCAGCGCAGAAACCAGGGCGACATGATGATCTTCAAACGGGCGGGCGCTTTCGCGGTTATCCACCCCCAAAACACCAATGACCCGGTCGCGGGCGCGCAAGGGGACGTAAATCAGCGTCTTAACCAGGTAGGAGGTTTTGATTTTCTGCGGCGTCTTCTCATCCAGCAGCACAGGCTTACCGGTGCGCATCACTTCTCCGGCGAGGGTGTCATTGACGGGCAGGCGAAAAGTGCGCACAAACTCATCCTGGAAATTACGCGCCGCCCGCATGGTCAGCTCTCCGCTGTCTTCATCGAGCATCAACAGGCTGCCCTCTTCCGCTCCGGTCAGTTCTACAGCCGCGTCCACCACCAGCTTGAGCACCTCATCAAGGTCCAGCGAGGCGGTGACCGAACGCCCCACTTTCCCCAGCGTTTCCAAAACATCAACGCGACGGCGCAGCACATCGGTATCGCGGCGCATGCGCGCTTGCGCCCAGGAAGTCAGGCGCCGACGGTACTCAAACCCGCGCTGCATGGCCGCCAGCACATCACCGGGCTTTAACGGCAGGGAAAGATACTCCACAAATCCCGCGCAAGGCTGGCTCCTCTCTGCCCCTTCCTCCCCTTGTGGATGCAACACAATCACCGGCAACGCCGGGTATTGACGAACCAGCGAGGCAACCCAACGGTCATCATCCCCCACCAGGCGGCGATCCACGATCACCATCTCCACTGAGCCGGAACGGATCACTGATTGGGCTACCTGGGCATCCTGCACCCTTGTGCTGACATGACCCGCGGGGACAAGCACCCCTCTCTCAAGCAGATCTCCGGTCTGTTGCTCACAGATCAAAAGTAGGTTCATCCCGCATATCCGTCTAAGGCAGGGAGGTGAAAATGCAGCACCGCGCCATCGGTGGCCTGCGAATCCACCCAGATTTTACCACCGTGTAATTGAACGATTTCCTTTGCCAGAGTCAGCCCAATACCCGGGTGAGTCTGGGTTTTATCTCCATCCTGGTAGAAAGGCAGAAAAGCGCGTTCGCGCTGGGTTGCGGTGAGGCCCGGGCCGGAATCCTGCACGGTGACCTGCGCCCAGGCGGCCTCCGGACGAGTCACCTGGACGCTCACCTCGCC
Source organism: Anaerolineales bacterium (assembly GCA_015485245.1). Classification (GTDB taxonomy): domain Bacteria; phylum Chloroflexota; class Anaerolineae; order Anaerolineales; family UBA11858; genus J130. The sequence continues at coordinate 2,250 of WFTY01000009.1, forward strand.
GCGCCGTCCAGCGTACCGCACCGCATTTGAAAGCAACGCATTTATAGCCATTCTCAGTTGCTTTGCATTTGCCCGCACATAGATGGGCTCCTCCGACAGCTCAACTTGTAAACTGACGCCGCGCGCCGCGGCGTCGGCGCGATGCTCCGCCACCACAGTTTGCACCAGCTCGACCAAATCCAGGCGGGTGCGTCGAGAGGTATCCCTCACCCGCACGAGCTTCTCAAGGCCATCCAACACCTGTTGTATGTTGTGCAAATGCCTGCGCAGCTCATGCAGCGGGTCTTCATGCTCATCCCCATGCCCAGCCAGGACATCCACCGCGCGCGCCATCCCTTCAACCGAGGGCTTCAAGCGCCCGTAAAGATTGTTCAGGATCTCTCCCTTGAACTGTTCACCCGCATGAGAAACATCTGCCGCGGCTTCAAGGGAACGCGCCCGCTGCTCCAGCGCCTTGAAAAGGTTGGCGTTTATCAAAGAGATGGAAGCGTAATCCGCCACAGCGGTGAGCAACGTCTGACTGCTGGAGTCGAAGGGGCGCGCTTTCCGCCGCACAACGACCAGCAACCCAATGACCCGATCCTGCGCCTTCACGGGCACAACCAACGCCGCCTTGCCCAGACGAGCCACCTTAAACTTCAGCAACGCCTGTCCGTGAATCGCCAGCGGTTCGGCGGAAAGAGCCACCAGGGAGCTAATGCCGTCATCCCAGACAGTATTCAGCTTTGCGGCGATCGTCTTGGGCAGATTTTTTTGCGCGCTGAGGACAAAGCGCTTGCTATCTCCTTTACGCAGGTGCAGCCACCCCATATCCGCTTCGGCTACGGTAACCGCCCCCTCGACGATGCGGGTGAACAGAGCACGTTGATCGGTGATCGAGGTCATCAGCTTCCCGATCCCCACCAGGGTGGTCAGCTCACGGATGCGGCGTTTGAGTTCTTTGTTGGTTTGCGCCAACTGGCGCGCCAGGCGCTCGCGCTCCCGGCGGGCGCGCACTTGCTTCAAAGCACGCTCCACCGCTGCAACCACCTCCGCCTCGCGTAGAGGCGTGGTCAAATAGTCAACGGCACCCAGGCGAAAGGCCTGAATAATTTCGGCTTCGCCACCCTCTTCAGCAAGCACGATGGCGGGCACGTCCACCCCCTGGGAGGAAAGCGCCACCAAAAGATCCTTGCCGCTTAAACCCGGCAGGTGGATGTTGACCAACAGCACATCAGGAGCAAAGCGAGCCGCTTCGCGAATCGCCTGGGGGGCATCCGAGACTGCTTTAACCAGATACCCCAGAGGCTGCAACGCCTGGCGGGCGATCAGATCAATGCTGTCCGGGTCACTTTCCACCAGCAGAATGCGCTCATTTCTCCGACTCATATCTTTATAATAGCATGGATGGAAAAGAATCGGGAGATGAAGAGTTGACTAAAAAACATCCTCCGGCTCTTGACGTAAGACACCAGAAACACATACAATCAAGAGAGAAAACTCACTCCCTTCCCCTGGAGGACTTTTAATGAAATCTGCTTTACGTGTATGGATCTGGGTCCTGGCGCTGGCCATCACCTCGCTGGCCTGCTCGCTGTTCATCAGCGAGCCAACCGCTACCCCAACCGTCTCTACCAGCTCTCCTCAACCCAGCGTGCCCGCGGCGACACCGGAAGCCGCGCCGCTCTCCTACGAAGCTTTACTGGTCAATGTGTATCGCCGCGTCAACCCAGGCGTCGTGACGATCCGGGTGATCTCCAACGAGGGGTTGCAAACCGAATCGTTAGGCTCTGGTTTTGTGATTGACGACGTCGGCCATATCGTCACCAATTTCCACGTGGTGCGCAACGCGGACAAACTGGAAGTCGATTTCCCTTCTGGCTTCAAGACGTACGCCGAGATCGTGGGTACGGATTCCGACTCGGACATTGCTGTGATCAAAGTTGATGCACCGAAAGAGGAACTCGTTCCCCTCACGATGGGCGATTCCGATCAACTCGAAGTAGGGCAAATTGTGATTGCCATCGGCAACCCTCACGGTTTAAGCGGCACCATGACCACCGGGGTGATCTCGTCCATTGGGCGCACGTTGCCCTCGCTGCACGAAGCGCCCGGCGGAGCCTACTTCACCGCTGGCGGCATCATCCAGACCGACGCAGCGATCAACCCCGGCAACTCTGGCGGCCCGTTGTTGGATCTGAACGGTGAGGTCATCGGAGTCAACGTCGCCATCCAAAGCTCAGCGTTCGACCTCACCGGCCAGCCGGTCAACTCCGGCATCGGCTTCACCATACCCATCAACATCGTCAAACGCGTGGTGCCCAACCTGATCGCCGATGGGGTTTACAAATATCCCTATGTAGGCATTGCCAGCCTGCCGGATGGCGAACTCACCCTCGTGCAACAAGAGGCACTGGGGCTACCCCAATCCACCGGTGTGTATGTACTGGAAGTAGCCCCTAACAGCCCGGCGGCCAAAGCAGGGTTGCGTGGTGCTCGCCAGAATAATAACAGTGAAAACAGCCCGCCTAAAGGCGGCGACCTGATCATCGCGATTAATGAGAAACCCGTGCGCGATTTCAACGACCTGATCAGCTACCTCACCATGCACACCAGCCCCGGCGACACAGTGACACTCACCATCCTGCGCGGCGGGGAAGAAATTCAACTCGACCTGACCTTAAGCGAGCGCCCTTGAGACAAGCTACCTGAAAGGCAAGCCGAAACAACGCAGTATCTTGGTCTCCAAACGGTTCTACCACCCAAGAGAGGACACTACCATGTTGACCAAAAACGAACTGCAAAAGCTATTAGGTTTCAAAGCACAACACCCGGTAGTCAGCGTGTACCTGAACACCGACCCGGCAACCGGCAACGCAGACACCTACCGGCTCAAACTGCGTACTATGCTCAAAGACGCCCAGCCACCCGAAGACGACAGCCGCGCAATCCAGCGGTACTTTCAGCAAGAATACGATTGGGGTGGCCGCAGCGTGGCCGTGTTCAGTTGCGCGGCAGAAGGCTTCTTTCGCGCTTACCCCATCGCGGTTCCCCTACGCAGTCGCCTGCGCATCAGCCCCGACCGGCCACACGTCAAACCGTTGCTGCGCCTGCTGGACACATATGGCCACTACGGCGTCGCTTTGATAGACCAACAGGGCGCGCGCCTGTTCGCCTTCCACCTGGGAGAGTTGCAGGCGCAAGAGGACGTGCATGGCGAGAGCGTCCAGCGCATCAAGCAAGGCGGCTCCCAGGCTGGCGGGCAGCGCGGCGGCGAAGGCTCTGCCGCGATCTCTAAAGAGGCGGTAGAACGAAACATGAAAACCGCGGCCAAGGCTGCCGCCCGCTTCTTCAAACAACATGACGTCCGCCGCGTGTTGATCGGCGGGACTGAGGAAAACAGCGCTCATTTTCGCAACCATCTACCCAAACACTGGCAAAGCCTGGTAATGGGCACGTTTCCAATCAGTATGGCAGCCGCGTACAGCGAGGTGCTGGAAAAAGCCCTGGAAATCGGGGAACACGCCGAACGTCAACGCCAGGCGCGGCTGGTGGAAAACATCATCACCGGCGCGCTCAAAGGGCAAAACGGCGCGCTGGGCCTGGATGACACGCTCCAGGCCTTGCAGGAAGGGCGCGTGCAAACCCTGCTGATCCAGGAGGGGTTACGCACGCCGGGCAAACGCTGCCCGGAATGCAACTACCTCACTACCGGCGACCTGGAAGCCTGCCCCTACTGTAACCATTCCTTTGAGGCCGTGCCTGACGTCATCGAGATCGCCTCCCAGCGCGTGCTGCGCGCCCACGGGGAGGTTGAGTTCGTGATAGATCAAACCCTGGAAAGCCACGGCGGGCTTGGCGCGCTGCTGCGCTATTGAACTACAGGGAGTGGTCAACGGCAAAGGATGCAATGCGCGACCGCAGCTCCTGCTCCGTGACTACGGTGTGCGGTCGTATAGGCGGCGATAAATCGAAAAAATCTCGTAGACCCCCTGAACATAGCGGCGCGTCTCCTCAAAACGAATGATCTCAACGAACAAATCGGCGTCGCCGTTGGCAAGCTGATACCAGATGGCCGCGTTGCCGGGGCCTGCATTGTAGGCCGCCAGCGCGGCCATCAGGTCGCCATCGAAGTACTCGCGCTGGGTCTGCAGGTACTCGGCGCCTAATCGCAGGCTGACCAGTGGGCGATACAAATCCTCGGCTGTGTAATCCGGAGGCCAACCCAACTGCGCCGCCAGGGTTTCTCCCGTGGAGGGAATAATCTGCATCAACCCGCGGGCACCGGCGGAGGAATGCACCCAGCCGGCAAACAGGCTCTCCTGACGCACCACGCTATACAAGAATAACGGGTGCAAACCGGTTTCTTCGGCGACAGCGATGATCGGCTCGCGATAATACGCTCCAAAGCGCACGTGGTTGAACCATATCGGCGCGTTCATTGTGGCTGCGTCGTCCATTTGGTTGAGGTTCAAGACCTCGCGCGCGGCAAAGATGGCAGTACGGTAATACCCCAGATTCACCAGATAAGTAGCCAGGCGGTAATTGGCTACCGGGTCGCTGCGCACCGCCTGCCAAAGCGAATCGAACTCCTGCCGCGCCTCATCCAGCATCCCCAAAGCGTGCAATTCGGTGCCGCGGACGAGACGAGAGTCATTCACCAGCGTCCCCGGCCCGGCAAGATCGACGTCCTCAGCCAGCGCAAACGTCTCCCTCATCCAGGCATCCGCCTCAGGGCGCTCATAATCAAGATCGTACCCCAGGTCGTAGACCAGCGGAGGGGTGAAGGGAGAACGCTCCAGCAGAATATCACGCGCCCGCTCACTGTAATAGCCGGTCGGGTCGGCGGTGGAAGCCTGCCGGTAGGCATTCTGCGCGCCAGCGGCATCGCCGAGGGCCTGATAAGATTTGGCAATCCAGAAATATGCGGCGGCGCGCTCCCCAGGTTTTCCCGCCGCCCCCAGGAAACGCTCAAAGGCGGCGCGCGCGCCTTCAAAATCTCCCAGACGGTAGCGCGTCACCGCGGACAGGAAGAGCGCGCGGGAGGCGTATTCGCTGGCGGGGTATTCCAGCGGGACGCGCTCCCAGATCGTCACCGCATCCTCAAGATCCAGGTTGCGCTCCGCGATGCGTGCGGCGCTCATCAAAAACTCGGCGGCGCGCTCATGCCAGGGAGCCTGGGCCACGAAATCCAACATGGTCTGCCGGGCGGCGGTGTATTGATCCAGATATGCCCACTGCGTGAAGCCCTTTTGTTCCCAGGCATCATCCCAGCGATCATCGTCGGGATAACTGGCGATGATCTCGTCCCAGTAGGCAATGGCCTGCTCAATCTCGCCAAGGGCGCGATAAGCCAGCGCCTGGTAATAACGCGCCGTCGCCGCCTTTTCGGTGGATTCGCTCAAGTAACGGTCAAAGGCGGCGATCGCCAGGCTGTACTGTCCGGCAAAATAATCCACCAGCCCGCGGTCAAACTCGCTCACCGGATAGCCCGCTTCGACAATCCAGATCAACGCCTGATAACTATCGTAGGAAAGCGGATAGTTCTCCACGGCGTCCAGATAGACGGCGTAGGCCTGATCCGGCTGCTCTAGTGTCGTGTAGACCTGCCCCATCTGATAATCCAGATACGCGCGAGTGTGTTCGTTAGGCGTGCGGCTATAAAGGTCCTGATAAGCAATCAGCGCGGTGGAATACTCCCCCAGAGCGGCATAGGCGTTTGCGATTTTGATCTCAACGGAGAAGGTATCGCCCACGCGCGGCGCGGCCAGCGCGGCCTGATAAGCTTCAATCGCCGCCAGTTGATCCCCCTGAGCTGCCAGCGCGTCGCCGCGGCGCTCCTGAATATACGAATCCACCAGCCCCGGACGTAGATTGAGGTAAAGGGCATAGGCATTGGCCGCCTGGGCGAAATCCCCCATCGCTTCATGTACTTGCGCCAGGGCAACATAGGCGGCTGGTCGATGAGCGGTTTGCGAATACTCCGCAATCAACGTCTGAAGCGCCTGCAACGCTGCAGTGTAGTCACCCAATTGATAGTACGCCCGCCCCATACCCAGCAGAGCGGCCGCTTTCCTGTCAGCTTCGCCTTCCTGCACCCAGGCAGCATGATAAGCCTGGAGTGCGGCCTCCCAATCGCCATAAAACAGCAGCCGGTCGCCGTCCTCCACACGGGTCAACGGGTTGGGCAGCGTCGTGGCAGCAGGCGTGGGGGTCGCAGCAGGCTGAATGACGGGCGTGGCGGAGGAGAGCACGCCAGCCTCCATCGGCTCTCCCGTTGGAATCGGAGTCGCTCCGGGTCGATTGCAGCCAGCAAGCGCGATCATCCCCACCGCAGCAAAGGCAACAAATAACCTCCTTACACTTAACTTTCTCCCCCCAAAAAACAGGGGGAAGGATGAATATCGCCAAATCCAGTGATACATTTCGCTTAAATTCTTTCTGGCACTTGACAGTCGCCACAGGATGTTATATGTTATAATCACTCGGTTGTTTACGAACTGTCGAGCTGTTTTCAGGCAAGCAATGGAAAACCTGGATCCGAAGCCATCCACCTGCGTGGCGGCTTCAACGCCCTATCTCTGATGATTTCGCCAGGCCTGCGCCTGCTCTTGAAACTCGGCTCGCGTTCGTAAGCGCCAGCCGGGTTTTTTTCTTGTGTCCATTCGAGAAAACCCGGCGAAAAATATCTTGCAGAAAGGAGCATTGTGGTTTGTCGAGGTGCTTGCAGTCATGCAACGCCTATCGCTCTTCGCAAGGGGACAGATACGTTTCGTACGTGTCGCCACCTTGCTTTGTCAGTAAATTGGCTCGCCAGGAAATCTCGCCACAAAACCTTTCAGGAGAAGAACTTGTTTTATGGCTAAAGCAGAAGATAAGATTCGAGTAGACGGCACCATCGTTGAAGCCTTGCCGGGGACCCAGTTCAAAGTGAAACTGGACAACGGCCACGAAATTATAGCCTATCTCTCCGGCAAAATGCGCAAATACTATATTCGCGTCCTGCTAGGAGATCGCGTGACCATCGAAATGTCGCCATACGATATGACGCGAGGCCGCATCGTTTACCGCTACAAAAAACCTGCCGTCCAATAAACCTCGACCGCACAATCGAAGTTTATGAAAACAATTATCAACGATCACATCCTTGAATCGCTGGAGGACAGCGATAGCAAGTATTCCAGCCTGGGCAAGTTAATTGAACTGGGCCGGCAGAAGGGGTATGTCACCTATGATGACATCCTGCAACATTTCCCCGATGCCGAACAGGACATCAGCCAGATCGAGGAGGTCTTCGCCTCGCTGCTGAACGCCCAGATTCCCTACGTCGACAACAACGACGTTGAAGACATCGCCGATGATTCTGAACCCGCCGACGCTCCCCGAGAGACCGTCAATCGCCCTCCATTGGAAGAAGATCATCTGGCCAACATTGACACCAAAGACTTGCTGGGCTTGTATTTCAAGGACGCCGCCCACGTCCCCTTGTTGACCGCGGAAGAGGAGCTCAAGCTCGCCAAGCAAATTGAGCGCGGCCGCAAAGCGCGCAAGAAACTGGCCTCGGGCAAGGTCACACCAGAAGAACGTCAGAAATTACTGCGGTATATTCAAGGCGAGTGGGAAGCTGTTGAACACCTGATCACGGCCAATACGCGGCTGGTCATCAGCGTGGCGAAGAAGCATATGGGACGCGGCGTGCCCTTCATCGACCTGATTCAAGAAGGCAACATCGGTCTGATGCGCGCCGCCAAGAAGTTCGATTACAAGCGCGGTTACAAATTCAGCACCTACGCCACCTGGTGGATCCGCCAGGCGGTCACACGCGCCATCGCGGATCAGGGGCGAACCATTCGCATTCCGGTGCACATGGGCGATCAGATTTCGCGCCTCTTCCGCACCCAGCACAAACTGAAACAAGAGCTGGAGCGCGAGCCTACCGTCGAGGAAATGGCGGCCGAACTTAACATCCCGCCGGACAAAGTTCGCTATATGCTGCAAGTGGCCCGACGACCGCTTTCCCTGGAAATGCCCACTACCCTGGAGGGAGACGCGGTGCTAGGCGATTTCATCGAAGATGAGGAAACCCCTTCGCCCGATGAATCCACCACGCAGCAAATCCTGCGCGAACAACTGGAAGAACTCATGGAAGAACTGCCGGCGCGCGAAGCGCGCATCCTGCGCCTGCGCTACGGCATCCCCGATGGCCGCAGCCACACCCTGCAGGAGGTCGGCAACAAAGTCGGCGTCTCTCGCGAGCGCGTGCGCCAAATCGAAGCTCAGGCCTTGCGACGGCTGCGCCGTCCCGGCGTGCGCCGCAAACTGCAAGACTTCCTGGGGCCGGTGCAAACAGGCAGCAGCAATTCCTGAAACAATCCCACACAACGGGCTGGTCAGAAACACACTGACCAGCCCGTTGTCATTTCCACAACACTTCCGCTCACACTGTGCCCCCACAGAGGATATAATTGTCATCAACCAGGAGGATACCATCTCCTGACCAGATGCACGCCCAGAGGAGCACAGCATGTCCAATCCCGTAACACCCCCATCGTTTGGTCAACGCATCATCAACCTGATCCGCTTTCTGTTGCGCCTGACGCTTATCCTGTTGACGGCCATCATCCTGGGGGGAGCAATCTACTACACCACCGCCATCGCCATTCCCCGGGTCTATCAGCAATACGTCCAGCCCGTAGAGGAAAACACCCAGCGCCTGGCCGACCTGGAAGCCCAACAGGCTCAGGACACAGAAACGCTGCGAAAAAGCCTGGAGTCTCTGCAGGAGCGCCTGACGGCGGCGGAGATCACCAACGACGAACAACTGCAAACCCTCACCGCTCTTCAAGAGCAACTCGCCCTGAACGAATCACTGCAAAGCACTCAAAGCGCGCAGGCGGATTCGGAAGCGACTGCTCTGCAAAACCAGTTCGAGGCGCTGGCTCAGTCCCTCGATGCATTGACCGAGGAGGTGAACGCTCTCCAGCAGCAGATCGCTGATATCGCCGCCACGCAGTCCACCGACGCTGTGGCTCTCGCGGAGGTCGAATTTCGCTTACAGGAGTTGATCGCGATGGAGCATCTCACGCGAGCGCGCCTTTTCCTCGCCCAGGGGAACCTCGCCCAGACAGCGTCCAACGCGCGCAACGCGCTCGACGCCTATGCCGATCTGCTCCCCCTGGCCCCTGCCGGACGCCTGGAGG
>WFTY01000010.1 GCA_015485245.1 Anaerolineales bacterium
AAAGTCCCCGTGCCCTACCAGCGCACAGTATTTCGTGATCGCCGCCGTCAACGTCGTCTTCCCATGGTCGATGTGCCCCATGGTCCCTACGTTCAGGTGCGGCTTGTCGCGTACAAACGTTTCCTTTGCCATAATGTACTATCTCCTGATATTTGCTCCGTGATTAGTTCATAATTTCAGTCTGGTTCAGGCTTCGCCGCGGATGATCTTTTGCGCCAGTTTCTCGGAAACAGTGGCGTAATGATCGAACTCCATGGTAAATACCCCGCGTCCCTGTGTGGCGGAACGCAACTGGGTGGCGTAGCCAAACATCTCGGCCAGAGGAACCATTGCCCGCACTGCCTGTGTGCCGCCGGGACGGACTTCCATCCCCAGCACTTCGCCGCGTCGGGAATTCATCTGACCAATTACATCGCCCAGGAATTCTTCGGGAGTAATAACCTCTACCTTCATGATCGGCTCTTGAAGCACCGGCCCGCCGCGCTGAACGCCATCGCGGAACGCCATGATGCCCGCGGCCTTGAAGGCCATCTCGTTTGAGTCAACCTCGTGGAATGAGCCATCGTACAGGTGCACGCGCACGTCTGTGACCGGATATCCAGCCAGAACGCCCGCATCCGCGGCTTCGCGCACGCCTTTTTCAACAGCAGGGATATATTCCTTCGGAATCGCCCCACCTTTGATTTCGTCTTCAAAAATAATGCCTTCACCCGGTTCAGTAGGTTCCAGCGCCATGATGACATGCGCATACTGGCCGCGACCGCCGGTCTGCTTGACATGGCGGTACTCCACCTTTTCTACAGGACGAGTGATCGATTCGCGATATGCCACGCGTGGATTGCCCACCCGCGCCTGGACGTTGAACTCGCGCATCAAACGATCCACCAAAATTTCAAGGTGCAATTCGCCCATCCCAGAGATGATCGTCTGCCCGGTTTCGTGATCAACCCGCACGCGGAAGGTGGGGTCTTCCTCCGAAAGTTTGTGCAGCGCGTCGCCCATCTTGTCCTGATCGGACATCGTCTTAGGCTCAATCGCCACCGAGATCACTGGCTCCGGGAAGGAAATCTCTTCCAGGATCACCTGGTTGGCCGCGTCGCAAAGGGTGTCGCCCGTGAAGGAGAATTTAGGCCCCAGGATGGCGACGATATCGCCAGCCGAGGCATCGTCAATATCTTCGCGTCGATCAGCATACATCCGAATCAGGCGGCCGATGCGCTCCTTCTTCCCTTTGCTCGAATTATAAACCGAGCCCCCCTTCTTCAACCGTCCCGAATAAATGCGCACATACGCCATGCGCCCCACGTAAGGATCGGTAACGATCTTGAATACCAGCGCGCTGAGCGGATCAGTGTCCTTCGGATAGCGGACAACTTCTTCATCGCTCCCTGGTTTGCGCCCCTTAACGGGCGGAATATCCAGAGGAGAAGGCAGATACTCCACCACCGCGTCGAGCACCGGCTGAACGCCCTTGTTACGCAGTGAAGTGCCGCAAAAGACCGGCGTCAATTGACCGGCGATCACGGCGCGACGCAAGGCGGCTTTCAATTCTGCCACCGAGATGACCTCGCCCTCGAGGTACTTCAGTGTCAGGTCGTCATCGGTTTCGGCAATTTGTTCTACCATGCGTTCGCGCATCGCCTCGACCTGGGCTTCCAGGTCTACGGGGACCTCGGTCACCACCGGCTCTTTGCCCTGATCGTCTTTCCAGACGATGGCCTGCCGGTCAAACAAATCTACCACGCCCTTGAACTCCGATTCCACGCCGATCGGCAACTGCACGGCCACCGGGTTGGCGCCCAGGCGCTCGCGAATCATCTGGATGGTGCGCTCATAGGAAGCCCCGACACGATCCATCTTATTGACAAAGCAAATGCGCGGCACGCCGTACAAATCCGCCTGGCGCCAGACGGTCTCACTCTGCGGCTCAACCCCTTGCACCGCATCAAAGACGACCACGCCGCCATCCAGCACGCGCAGGGAACGCTGCACCTCAGCGGTGAAATCAATATGGCCAGGCGTATCAATGATGTTAATCAGATGATCCCGCCAATCCGCCGACACCGCCGCCGAGACAATCGTAATACCACGCTCACGCTCTTGCTCCATCCAATCAGTGACGGTGGTGCCGTCGTCGACAGAGCCGAGGCGATGCGTCTTCCCTGTATAGTACAGGATGCGCTCGGTGGTTGTGGTTTTTCCGGCATCAATATGGGCAATAATGCCGATATTGCGATACCGTTCCAAAGGATACTGGCGGGCCATACTTACCTACACAGTCCAATCATCAAACTTTGTAATGCGAAAAGGCGCGGTTGGCCTTGGCCATGCGATGCGCTTCCTCGCGCTTGCGAACAGCCGAGCCTGTGTTGTTGGCGGCTTCTAACAGTTCATCGGCAAGCCGTTCCGAAAAAGCTTTCCCCGAACGCCCGCGAGCAGCAGCAAGAATCCAGCGGGTAGCCAGGGCAAACTGACGATCCGGCGGAACTTCCATCGGCACCTGATAAGTGGCGCCACCAATGCGGCGGGGTTTCACTTCCATGATCGGCGAGGCGTTCTCTATCGCTTTTTCAAACACCTCCAGAGGATTCTGGCTGGTACGCGCTTGAATAATATCGAAGGCGTCATAAACCAGCCGCGCGGCCACACTCTTCTTGCCGTTTTTCATCACGCGATTGATGAATGATTGCACTTTGACGCTGTTATAGCGCACATCGGGCGGAATCTCGCGTTTTGGCGCTCTGTTTCTTCGCATTCCTATATCTCCGTTTCGAACTTGACCAAAATGGCTCTAGCCTCAAGAATCGCCGGTTGACCACCGGCGATTCGAATAATTCAGCAAAAATATGGCTATCTCTTCTTCGTCCCGTACTTGGAACGACCCTGCTTGCGGGCGTCCACACCCGTCGAGTCGAGGGTGCCGCGGACGATATGATAACGCACACCAGGAAGGTCTTTAACACGACCGCCGCGGATAAGGACGATGGAGTGCTCCTGAAGGTTGTGCCCCTCACCAGGGATGTAAGCCGTCACCTCAATCATATTGGTCAGGCGCACACGGGCGATCTTGCGCAAAGCCGAATTTGGCTTTTTGGGCGTCATCGTACGCACCACGGTGCACACACCACGCTTTTGCGGCGCGCCCTTAGGTTGCCGAATACGGCGTTGCTTGTACGAGTTAAACGTATACTGCAAAGCCGGGGCTTTGCTCTTGGCCTTCTTGGTCTTGCGTCCTTTACGAACCAGTTGATTGATTGTTGGCACGTTTGCCTCCAGAATAATATTGCTGTACCAGTTACATTCAACAACGGAGGCCATCGCTCGTGCAATGATGGCCTCGCGTAATTTCATTGTCCGCTTGTTAATCGGGCAGGGGTGTGTGGCCTGCCCAGCCGTTTTTTGGGCAACGACCGATGATTTTACCACGCTGATATATCAGCGTCAATGGTTTCTGCCCAGCCCCAGCAGCGAAGTTGAGGGCGTAGCCCGTTTCCTACGGCTATCATCCTTGCCAAAACGGATCACCTTTCCGGTGTCGGTGACTGCTTCCACAGCCAGGCCGAGGCTCTGAAGTTCTTTCACCAGCACCTGGAAGGATGCCGGAATGCTGGGGGCCTCCAGCGGTTCACCTTTCACAATAGCCTCATATGCCTTGACGCGCCCTTGCACGTCGTCCGACTTCACCGTGAGCATCTCTTGCAGGGTGTACGCCGCGCCATAAGCTTCCAGCGCCCATACTTCCATCTCACCGAAACGCTGACCGCCGAATTGCGCCTTCCCTCCCAACGGCTGCTGGGAAACCAGGCTGTACGGGCCGGTCGAGCGGGCATGCACTTTATCTTCAACCAGGTGGTGCAGTTTGAGGATGGACATCACACCCACCGTCACCGGACGATCAAAAGCCTCACCCGTCTTGCCATCACGCAACACGCGCTTGCCGATGATCGGCGAAGGTTGATTGGTAAGCGAGGTAATCTCATCCGCCTTTTGGCGAAGCTCCTCGTCGCTCATCTTGTCCACGCCTTTGACCTCCTGCTGCATCAACCACAAACGCAAACAGGCTCTCACCGCGCGGGCGTCCTGCTCATCGCGCTCATCCGGCGGGAGGAGTTTATCCTCAAAAGCCAGGATAGTATCGGGGTCATAGCCATTTTCGCGCAACCACTCGCGCAAAACCGAACGACGGGCATAGGTCTCATCAGAGATCAGTTTGTAAACATCATATCCCAGTTCGCCCAGCCAGGCTTCCATATAAAGGCGGCGCACGTGATTGTCATCATCGATCATTTCCGGGTCGTAACCCTGCTCACTCAGCCAGGCCCAACCGCGCTCGCCAACCTCTTCCCAGGCCTGATCGATCATCCAGGCGCGCGCCAGCTCAGCTTCGATCTCGTGTTCACGAGCGCCGTCAAACACTGGCGTGATCGCCCGGAAGCCCAAACGTTGAGCCGCCCAGCCGAGATGAACTTCCAGCACCTGGCCGAGGTTCATTCGCCCAGGAACGCCGGTGGGGTTGAGCACCACATCCACGGGCGTGCCATCCTCCAGGAAAGGCATATCCTCCCGAGGCACAACCACCGAGACTACGCCCTTGTTCCCATGACGTCCAGCGAGCTTGTCGCCGGAGGTCAGCTTGCGGCGCTGCGCCACCGAGACGCGCACCATCGTCTCCACACCCGAGGAAAGCTCCACGCCGTCATCACGCGAGAACACCTTGACATCCACTACTTTGCCGCGCGCACCATGCGGCATGCGCAGCGAGGTATCTTTTACATCGCGAGATTTTTCGCCAAAGATCGCCCGCAACAGCCGCTCCTCGGGGGTAAGCTCCTTCTCCCCTTTGGGAGAAATCTTACCCACCAGGATATCGTTAGGGCCAACCTCGGCGCCAATGCGCACAATGCCGGTTTCATCCAGGTCTTTGATGGCACTCTCGCCGACGTTGGGAATATCCCGGGTAATCTCTTCCGGGCCCAGGCGGGTGTCGCGAGCTTCCACCTCATATTTCTCTACGTGCACCGACGTGAAACGATCCTCCTGAACCAGGCGCTCGGAGATCACAATCGCATCCTCATAGTTGGAACCTTCCCAGGAGAGGAAAGCGACGACCACGTTCTGCCCCAGCGCAAGGTTACCATCCACCGTGGAGGAGGAATCAGCGATCACCTCACCCTTCTTGACAAGCTGGCCTTTGGTCACCGCCGGACGCTGATCCACACAAGTGCTCTGGTTCGACCGCTGATACTTACGCAGGTTATAAACGCGCTCGCCATCCTTGTGACGGATGACGATGCGCCCACCGGTGACGGAAATCACCTCACCATCTTCTTGCGCCACAATCACCTGCCCGGAATCAATCGCCGCGGCGTATTCCATGCCGGTGGAGACGGTGGGCACCTCCGGCCGCAACAGCGGCACCGCCTGCGCCTGCATGTTAGAGCCCATCAGGGCGCGATTGGCATCATCATGCTCCAGGAATGGAATCAACGCCGCGCTGATGCCCACAATCTGCTGCGGGGCCACATCCATATAATCAATATCCTCCGCCGGAGAGAAAATAAACGACATGCGGTAGCGTGAGGAGGCGCGCCCGCGGACGAACTCACCATACTCATTCAACGGCGAGTTCGCCTGAGCGATCACAAACTTGTCTTCTGTATCTGCCGAGAGATAAACGTACTCGTCGGTCACGAAAGGCACAACTTTGACCTCGTCCACCTTGAGTTTGGCGATCTTCTTGGCCAGCTTCTCATCCACGCGGGTGCCGGCCGCAGCGATCACCTTTCCGGATTTCGGGTCAACCAGGTCTTCACTCAGCGCCCGATTGACCATCAAGGGGCTATCAGGCGGCAACGCGTTCAACACTTTGCGGTAGGGTGTTTCGATGAAGCCGTACTCATTGACAATCGCGAAAGAAGCAAAGCGGCCAATCAAACCAATGTTTGGCCCTTCGGGGGTCTCAATCGGGCAGATGCGCCCATAGTGCGATTGGTGCACATCGCGCACATCGAAGCCGGCGCGCTCGCGGCGCAAACCGCCCGGCCCCAACGCGGAGAGCGTACGTTTATGCCGCAGTTCCGCCAGCGGGTTAGTTTGATCCATGAACTGTGAAAGCTGGCTGGAACCGTAGAACTCACGCAGAGCGGCGACCACCGGCCGCACATTAACCAGGCTGACCGGGGTCAGGTTTTCCTTCTCGCGGATGGACATGCGCTCCTTGACCACGCGCTCCATGCGGCGCAGGCCAATGCGCAACTTATTCTGAATCAACTCGCCTACGGTCTTGGTGCGACGGTTCCCTAAATGGTCGATATCATCGGGGTCGGCCGCGCCGTTGTTGATGGCGATCATATGGCGCACCAAATGGACGATATCCCACTTGGTGATAGTGCGGCGCTCGATTGGAATCACATCCGTCAGTTCCAGCTTCTGGTTCAGTTTATAGCGCCCCACGCGGGTGAGGTCGTAGCGCCGCTGGTCGAACAATTGCTCCTCAAGGAATTCGCGCGCGTTCTCCAGGGTGGCCGGGTCGCCAGGGCGCATACGGCGGAAGAACTCCAGCAGCGCCGCTTCGGCAATCGTCAGCCCGCCCGAAAGATCCCACTCCGGCTCCTGCGCCAGCGTGGTGGGGATGAATATACGATCGGGATTGTTGTCAATATCCTCAAACAGGCGCAGCAACTCTTCATCCGTGCCTTCCTGAATAGGGCTGTTTTCCATGCCATCATTCACGGCCGCCAGGGCGCGCAGGAAAATCGTCACCGGAATGGTGCGTCGGCGGTTGAACTTGAGGGTGAGGTAATCACTCTTGCGCGTGCCGAATTCCATCCACGCCCCGCGGTCGGGGATCATCTTGGCGTTTGCAAGGCGGCGTCCGGTGGCGCGGTCAGTCTCGGCTTCAAAGTACACCCCCGGCGAGCGGATCAACTGGGTAACGACAACGCGCTCCGTGCCGTTAATAATGAAAGTGCCCTGCTCGGTCATCTCAGGGAACTCGCCCAGGAAAATATCTTGCTTGACTGGCTCTGGGATCGCCGGGCCCGCCAGCAAAACCGAGACGTATAACGGGCTGGCATACGTCAGATCGCGCTCAACGCATTCTTCGACAGTGTACTTGGGATCTTCAAACCAATACGTCAACCCCCACTGTTCAGATTCGGGCGTGCGGCTTGGGAAGTACAAGCGCATATCGCCACTATAGGATTCAATCGGCGAAATCTCGTCAAATAGTTCCGCCAGTCTCTCGCGCTTCAAACGTTCGAACGATGTCAGCTGGACAGCGATCAGGTCCGGCAAATTAAAATGAACGTCAATGCGCGCATAAGACTTGGAAGGTGGAAGCTGTGCCATAAAATACTCACTCCTGAGGCTTTGGTTCTGTCGCTAAGGACGACCACGCGGCAGAATGCCCTGGCGCGCCGTGCAGCCAGGGCAGCTCGCGTCCCCAAACTCATTTTCTCGCGGCCAATTATGCATTATCCGATAGGCCTAAATCAGATCGAGTATTATAACGCAGGGGACGAACATTGGTCAAGCAATTTTACGACCAGTTTAGCGATTTCATCCTCGAATTTTTGAACACACTTCGCTTCTCGCCCCCGAGGCAGGTATAATAATCCCTATGACAACACCAAGTGATTCCTTCCGCGCTGGCTATGTCGCCGTAATGGGCCGCCCCAACGTGGGCAAGTCCACGCTGATCAACGCACTGCTGGGACAGCAGATTGCCGCCGTTTCCCCCAAGCCGCAGACCACGCGCCACCAGCAACTGGGCATCCTCACCACCGACGAGGCTCAAATCATCTTCGTAGATACGCCCGGCCTGCACAACCCGCACCACAAACTGGGCGAGTACATGAACGCCGAGGCTGCCAACGCGCTCAGCGACGCCGATCTCATCCTCTTTGTAGTAAACGTCTCCCACACTCCACCCCACGAGGAAGATCGCCTCCTGATCGCCCTGCTGGAGGAAATCGACAAGCCCGTCCCGCAGGTGATCCTCGCCCTGAACAAAATTGATCGCGTGAAGGGCGACGATCTTTCCCACAGAATTGAAAGCTACACCCAGCTCATCCCTGCAGCCACCCCCGTACCCATTTCGGCCACTCGCGGCGATCAGCTCGACGAGCTGCTTGCCACGCTGATTGAGAATCTGCCCGAAGGGCCGCCTTACTACCCCCCCGACCAGATCACTAACCTCTACGAACGCGAGATCGCCGCAGACCTGATCCGGGCGGCCTGCCTGATCCATCTGCGGGACGAGGTTCCCCACGCCATCGCCGTGCGCATGGATGAATACACCGAACGCGGCGATGTAGGCGCTTTCATCCGCGCCACGCTGTTCGTCGAACGCGAATCCCAAAAAGCCATCGTCATTGGCGAAGGGGGACGGATGATTAAACGTATCGGCGCACATGCTCGCGCCCAGATCGAGGCGATGAGCGGACGCAAGGTGTACCTTCAACTGCGCGTCAAGGTGCGCAAAAACTGGCGCAATGATGAGAACACCCTGCGCCAATTCGGCTTTCAACGGGACAAATAAATGGCCGCTATCGGAAAATACACCCTGCTGCAAACCGCCCTGGTCATCGCGGCGTTCAACTGGCTGGCTGTAAGCGTCCGCTGGAAGTGGCTGGAATATCTCACTAAACCCACGGTGATGCTCGTCATGCTCGCAGGCGTCTTCCGCCTGCGCCCCAGCCTGCTCACCCAGGGGGAGGTCAACTGGCTGGCGCTGGCGCTGATCTTCTCGCTGGCGGGGGATGTCTTTCTCATGCTCCCCGGCGACCGCTTCATCCCCGGCCTGGTGGCCTTTTTGCTGGCACACCTGGCTTATATCTTCAACTTCCTCTCGGCAGGTTTCAGCATCAACCCTGCCACGCTGATCCTCGCCGTGCTGGTGGCGGCGACTGGCAGGCAGCTCTACCAGCGCATCGCGGCCGGGCTAACACGCCAGGGTCATCATGCCCTCAAACTGCCCGTGCTGATCTACACCCTCGTGATCTCCACGATGACGCTCACTGCCCTGAACACGCTCACCACCCCGGCATGGGAGAATTATCGCGCCCTGATGCTCAGCGCGGGCGCGCTGCTTTTCATGCTTTCCGACACCTGGATCGCCTGGGATCGTTTCGTCAAGCCGTTGCGCTATCGCGACCTGCGAGTGATGTTAACCTACCACCTAGGTCAGTTCTTGCTGGTGCTCGGCGCAGTTTACTCGCCCTGATCCTCCTCAGCAGAAATCTCTGCGGAAGCCTCGCTGATCGTCGAAGCAGCCATTAAGCGCGGCGCGCTCGAATACTCACGACTGCCAAACACCGTCAACAAAACGGCGCCCAATCCCCAAAATCCCACCATCAGTCGCGGCAGCCCCCCCACACAAGGCACCAGTTGCGCAAAGCCAGCAAGCACAAAGTAGAGAATCAGCGTCCCCACGCCCGCGGAAATGGCCGGCGCCCAATCGAGATTGAGCATCGCAGCCAGACGACGGCCAAACTCCCATCCCAGCGCCACCCAGCCCAACAACCAGGCGAGCCCCAAAGCGAGCGCCAGCGCCAGTGATGCCGGCAGCAACACCAGCGTAATTGCCAACACCACCACGGCCACCGGCGCGAGGAAAGCGGTCACCATACCCGCTCCGGCGGCGATCAACGGTTCGGATAACGCAGCGCGCGCCACGCGCTCCACCGGCTCCGCGAACAGCACCGCCACCACCACCGCCAGCGCCGCCCAGATGAACATACGGAAGAAAAACCACATCACGCCCATCGCAGGAAAGGCGCTTACCCCCCAGCGCGACGCCGACCAGTTATCAAACTCAAAGCTGGAGGGAAGCTGAAAAGTAAAGGGAGCCGCCTCCCCCTGGATAACCTGTCCATGCACAACCGCCCCTGGAGCGCGGGTCAACGTCCCGCCCACGGCAGCCACGTCGCCCATCACCACAGCCGTATCACCCAGGTCAATCGTGCCGCCCAAAACGACCATGTTACCCTGAACCGTACCCTTCACCTCCGCGGAGCCGCCCATGAGCATCACATCACCCTGAACCACACTGTCCTGCTCCAGGAACGCAGAGCCGCCAAACACCACCAGGCTGCCATCCAGGCTTTCTCCAGCATACAAAGTGAACGTTCCCCCAAAGATCACTTGATCATCTTGCAATCCACGCGCTGCGGCCGCACGCGGCAGCAGCAAAATCGCGAGAACCAGCAACAATGTCACTAGCTTTACTCGTCTCATGATCCAACCCTCCGGGGAAGTTTTATCAGGTGGGCCAGCCAGCCCACCCAGAGCAGGCTTCCAAGCCCCAACGCCAAAAACAACAAGGCCCATCTCTCAGGAGGAACCAGCCCTCCCAGGATGCGCCAAATCACGGCGAAAAGCCCTCGCATCTCGCCCAGGGCAAAAAACAGCGCAAAAATACGGTACACAGCCAACGCCACCACGTCCACCCACGAATCGAACACGCTGAAGAGCTGCCCGCCCAGGAACACCGCCAGGCCGACGACGGCGTTGAGGATCACGATCAACATGATCCCAACCTGCCAGCGGTAACGCCACTGCTGACGCACAAGCCTATCCTGTTGGGCGCGCGCCTGCCAGCGCTCCACAAAACCGGGGGCGGGGTCGTGCAAACCGCTCTCGCGAAAAAGGTCTTCCACCTCTCCCAATCCCATCTGGAGCATCTGGCACTGCAGGCACTCCTGCAAGTGTTCCGCCAGCGCCCGATGCTGCGAAGGGGTGAGCGCGCTTTCGCCCAAGAGTAACCAGTCTTCAAACGGCAGGTGTTTCATAACGAATTCCTTCCGAATGGATCTGCTTGGAGACGCCAACGGCCTGCGTCTGCCAAGCTTCGGCCAACGCCCGGCGGGCGCGGAAGAGCCTGCTTTTGACCGCACTCACACTAAGCGAGAGCGTCTCCGCAATCTCCTGATACGAACAATCGTGCCAGTAATACAAAACCACGGCCGCCCGGTCTTTGGCCGGGAGGGCTTCTAACAACTCGCGGACGCGCTCCTGTTGCTGGCTGCGGATCAGGCTGGCCTCGGGCGAAAGCGCCGGATCAACCGGCGGGCGCCAGGCATACGCATCATCATCGACCGAAACCGTCACCAGGCGTTTGCGCCGCAAGCGGTCGATGCAATAATGCGCCGCGATGGAGAGCAACCAGGTGGCGAACGAACGCCGGGGATCATAACGGCGCAAATTTTTATAAGCCCGCAGAAAAGTCTCCTGCGCAGCATCCTCGGCCGCTTCAGCCACGCCCAGCATGCGGAAGCACAGGCTAAACACCGGACGCTGGTACTTCTCCACAATGCGGGCAAAGGCTTCCTCGTCGCCCTGGCGGGCAAGTTCCAGCCAGGCGGTTTCAGTTTCTTCCACAGGTGCGCTCCTGCTGTCCATTCATCTGCCTGGATATACGCCGTATAAGGAAAAAGGTTGCAAACACACGCACTAATCGACCTCGAGGGGGAGAAACCCCTCTCCCAACGCTTCGTGCGCGTGGCTGATCACCATAAAAGCGCGTTCATCCGCATCGTGCACCACCGCTTTCAACGGCGTGACCTCAGCGCGAGTGACCACGCAATAGAGAATCGTACGCGCCTCGCCCGTGTAACCGCCGCGCCCCTCTAAAATCGTTACTCCACGTCCAAGACTGTAAAGCACCTGCTCACGCACCGCCTCCGGGCGCGCGGTGACGATCAGCGCCGTGCGCACCACATTGGAGCCCTGGCTGACCGCCTCGGCGGTGATCCCGCTGACGTACAACATCACCAGCGCGTACATGGCGTTCTCCCAACTAAAACTCAAACCGGCCAGCAGCATCACCAGGGCGTCCACCATCAAATAACTTTGCGAAACCGGGATGCCGCGCCAGCGGTTGAGGATGCGCGAGAGGATATCCGACCCACCGCTGGTACCCTTGCCGCGATAGACCAGCCCAAAGCCAACCCCTCCCACCACCCCGCCGTATAACATGTTGAGCACCAGATCCGAGGTCAGCCCCTGGGACGGCAAAAAGTTCAGCGGGAGGTCCACCAGCAACGAAAACGCCAGCACCGCAAACGCCGTGCGCACGGCGAAGCGCGCACCACCCAGGAAACGCCAGCCAAGGGCGAACAG
>WFTY01000011.1 GCA_015485245.1 Anaerolineales bacterium
ATATACGCCCGCGGGTTGGCCTCCTTGACCACCTGGCGGAACTGTCGCCAGAAATCATCATCGTTAATCTCGTTGGGGACGTCCAGCCGCCAGCCGTCGATGCCGAATTCGATCCAGTGGCGAGCCACATCAAAGAGGAAATCGCGCACACCGGGGTTGGCGGTGTTCAGTTTGGGCAGCGCTGGAATTCCCCACCAGGCGGCGTAATTGGGCGGGTGGTTCTCATCGCTGCTGTAAGGCCTTAAGGGCCAGTCGTGGATGATGAACCAATCCACATACGGGGAATCCGGGCCGTTTTCCAAAACATGGTGGAAGGGCCAGAAGCCGCGGCTGGCGTGGTTGAAGACGCCATCCAGCACTACATACATGCCGCGACTGTGGGCGTTGTCCAATAGCTCGCGCAGAGCGGCATTCCCGCCTAGCAGGGGATCAACCTGGAAGTAATCGTATGTGTGATATCGATGGTTCGAGGCTGAGGCGAAGACCGGGTTGAGGTAAAGAGCGTTGACGCCCAGGGATTGCAGGTAGCCCAGTTTTTCGCTGATGCCGTAGAGGTCGCCGCCCTGGAAGCCTTGCTCTTCCGGTGGAGATCCCCAGGGCTTGAAGCGGATCCCTTGTGGGTGGGGTGTGCGTTTGCTGCGGGCGAAGCGATCTGGGAAAATCTGATAGAAAACGGCGTTGTGAACCCATTCTGGTGTGTGCATGATGGAGAATTGTACACCAAATGCACTGGCAGTGGCCGGGTTGATAGCGTAGAGCGCCCGGAGGATGTGGTAAACTAGGCCATGCTTTGTGAATTTTGTATCGCAGCCCTGGGGAAGCGAGGGCCACAGGGCGGGCACACAAATCTCTTGGAGGCGCATTCATGACACAGAAAAAGTGGGTTTACCTGTTTTCAGAAGTGGATCAGGCGGAAGAATACGCCGGGAACTGGGAGGGCGTGCGCGCCCTGTTGGGCGGCAAGGGCGCCAATCTCGCGGAGATGACGCGCATCGGGCTGCCGGTCCCTCCGGGTTTCACGGTGACCACCGAGGCATGCAACGCTTATCTGCAGGCGGGCGAGAAATTCCCGCCGGGGATGTGGGAACAGGAGCTGGAGGCGCTGGCGGAGGTCGAACGCCTGACGGGCAAGAAGTTCGGCGACGCAACGAATCCGCTGCTGGTCTCCTGTCGTTCCGGGGCCAAGTTCTCTATGCCAGGGATGATGGATACGGTGTTGAACCTGGGCCTGAATGACGAGGTTGCTCGCGGCATGGTTGAACTGATGGGGGATGAACGTTTCGTCTACGACGCGTATCGTCGCTTGGTGCACATGTTCGGCTCTGTGGTGCTGGGCATTGACGACGAAGCCTTTGAGCATCCGCTGAACTCCTATAAAGCGCAGCAGGGGTACACCAGCGATACGGAGATGACCGCGGCAGACTGGCAGGCCATCACCGATACGTACAAAGCAGTCATCAAGGAGCACATGGGGTTTGAATTCCCTCAGGATCCGTTTGCCCAGCTCCGTCTGGCGACCGAGGCGGTTTTTAAATCCTGGAACGGCAAGCGCGCTATTGATTACCGCAACGCCGCCGGCATCCCGCACGATTTGGGGACGGGAGTCAACATCGTCACCATGGTTTTTGGAAACATGGAAAACTCTGGCACGGGCGTGGCCTTCACTCGCGATCCCTCCACTGGAGAGAAGCGCGTGTGGGGCGAGTACCTGCTCAATGCTCAGGGCGAAGACGTGGTCGCTGGTATTCGCAACGCTGAAAAAATTGACAAACTGGCCGATGAGCTTCCCCAGGCTTATCAGGAATTCCTCGATGTTTGCGCTAAACTGGAGCGGCACTACAAGGAAATGCAGGATGTCGAGTTCACCATCGAACGCGGCAAGCTGTGGATGTTGCAGACCCGCGACGGGAAACGCACCGCTCGGGCGGCGGTCAAGATCGCGGTGGATATGGCGAACGAGGGCCTGATCAGCCGCGAGGAAGCCGTGCGCCGGATCAAGCCCGAACAAGTGGACACTCTGCTGCACCCCCAGTTCGTCGATGCCGCCAAGCGAGCCGCGCAAGAGAGCGGGCGCTTCCTGGTCAGCGGGGTGAACGCTTCGCCGGGCGCAGCTGTGGGGCGCGCCTACTTCGACGCCGACACCGCCGAGCGAAAGGCCAAAGAAGAGGGGCAGGATGTCATCATGGTGCGCCCCTTCACCAAGCCGGATGATGTTCACGGCATGCTGGCGGCGAAGGGCATCCTCACCACCGAGGGTGGGGCGACTTCTCACGCTGCGGTGGTCGCCCGCCAGTTTGGTATCCCTTGTGTGGTGGGCGCTTCGGATGCCCTCATTGACCTGGAGAGCCGCCGCCTGGTGGTCGGCGATCTGGTCGTTGAGGAGGGTGACTGGATTTCGGTGGACGGCTCCACCGGAGAGGCCTATCTTGGCCAGATTGAAGCCGTTGCGCCGCGCCTGGAAGAACAAACCGATTTGATGACTTTGCTGGATTGGGCAGATGAGATTTCTGCCGCCGAGGGTTTGCGCGATTTCCCCGCAGGCTGGCCGACCCGCGGTTTACAGGTCTGGGCCAACGCTGATTACCCGGAGGATGCGCGCCGCGCGCGCTCTTACGGGGCGAAGGGCATCGGCCTTTGTCGCACCGAGCACATGTTCTTCGAGCCGGAACGCCTGCCGATTGTGCAGCGCATGATCCTGGCGAAGAGCAGCGAGGAGCGCACCGCGGCGCTGAACAAGCTGTTGCCCTTCCAGCGTTCCGATTTCGACGGCCTGTTTGAGGCCAT
Organism: Anaerolineales bacterium; assembly: GCA_015485245.1. GTDB lineage: Bacteria > Chloroflexota > Anaerolineae > Anaerolineales > UBA11858 > J130. Next base: position 2,785 of record WFTY01000011.1, read on the forward strand.
GACTGGCCTGCCGGTGATCATCCGCCTGATCGACCCGCCGTTGCACGAGTTTATGCCTGATGAGCAGGCCTTGCTTGAGGATGTGATCGAGAGCCGCATCAAAGGGGCGGTGGATGAGGAGAAGGAGCGGCTGCTCGCCAATATCCAGGCGATGCACGAAAGCAACCCGATGATGGGGCTGCGCGGCGTGCGTCTGAGCATTGTGATGCCGGAAATCGTCGAGATGCAGGTGCGCGCCATCTTCGAGGCGGCTGCCGACGTCAAGCTGCGCGGTTTTGAACCCAAGCCTGAGGTGATGATTCCCCTCACCGGCACGATCAAGGAGCTGGAATGGATCCAGCCGCGCCTGGAGCGCATCGCCAAAGCGGTGATGGAGGCGAAGAAGGTGGATTTCGAGTATAAATTCGGTACCATGATCGAGATCCCTCGCGCCGGCCTGACCGCTGATCAGATCGCTTCGGTGGCTGAATTTTTCTCCTTTGGCACCAACGATCTCACGCAGTTCACCTTTGGTTACAGCCGCGATGACGCCGAACGCAACTTCCTGGTGACCTATGTGGAGCAGGGCATCCTGCCGACCAATCCCTTCCAGACGATCGACCGCGATGGAGTCGGTCAGTTGATGAAGCTGACCGTTGATAAGGGGCGCTCCACCCGTCCCGATCTCGAATGTGGCATCTGCGGCGAGCACGGAGGCGACCCGGATTCAATCGAGTGGTGCTACCTGATTGGCCTGAACTACGTCAGTTGTTCGCCCTTCCGCGTGCCCATCGCCCGCCTGGCGGCGGCCCATGCGGCGCTCAAGCATCGGGCCTGAGCGCGCTGCTCGACTGCCGAAAAACCCAGGGTGTGAGTTTGCTGAGAAGCAGGCGCACACCCTGCTTTTTTTTGGGAACTGGTGTTATCATCTGGGATGAAGATGTCTCCAAAATCCGGTCTTTCTGCTCAGGTTTTGATTTTTCTTGCCCTGTCGGGTCTGCTGGTGTTGACGCTGGGCGTGGCTGCGGTGCTGGTCTATCAGGTAATGAATCCGCCGGCATTGCCGACGGTCGCGCCGACGGCTACCGCTTTCCCCACCCTGCCGCCCGCTCCGACTTCCACCGCTGCTCCGCCGACGGCGTCTGAGCCGACAGCCGCGCCTGCTACACCGAATGCTCAACTTGCCCCGCCGGGCATTCCTGATTTGGCTACGGCAAGCGACAGCGGGTTTTCCAATAGCGATAACATCACCAATGATGCCACGCCTGAGTTTGTGGGAAGCTGCGCGGATGGCACGGCGATCACGCTGCTCAGCAGCCTGGACGGCGTGCTCAATCCGGTGGGCGTGCCTTGCGCAGGCGGATTCTATGATATTACCCTGACGACCCCGTTGAGCGAGGGGACGCATACCATTGCCGCTGTGGCGCAGAACGCCGCCGGCGAGGTCAGCGCCGCCTCCCTGAGCCTGAACGTGGTGATCGACACCACGCCGCCGCCGGCCCCTGGCGCGCCCGACCTGGACGCGGCCAGCGATACCGGCGCCTCTAACAGCGATAACGTCACCAGTGATGCCACGCCGCGCTTCACCGGTTTTTGCACGGCCGGCACTCAGGTTATTCTTAGTAGTTCGGTTAACGGCGACCTCGCACCCAGCGTGACGTGCGATGTCAACTTTTACGATATCACCCTCACCACGCCGCTCAGTCAGGCGACGCACACCATCTCGGCCAGGGCGGTGGACCTGGCGGGGAACGTCAGCTCTCTGGCCAGCGTGACGGTGGTCATCGAGTCCGCGGCTCCGGCGGTACCGGGCGTCCCCGATCTGGTCGCCGGCAGCGATACCGGGATTTCCAACAACGATAACATTACGCATCGCGTCACGCCGCGCTTCACCGGAAGCTGCGCCTCGGGCGACACCATCACCCTGGTTAGCTCACTGAACGGTGATCTCAGCCCGGCGGTGGTCTGTACTGCTGGGCAGTACGACATCACGTTAAGCAGCGCCCTCAGCGAGGGGACGCATGCCATTTCCGCCAGGGCGACCAACGCCGCGGGGAGCAGCAGTGTTTCGGGCAGTCTCACCGTGACGGTGGACGTCACGCCGCCGCCCGCGCCCGGCACCCCTGATATGGCGGCGGGCAGCGACACTGGCGCCTCTAACAGCGACAACATCACCAGCGATGATACGCCGCAGTTCACCGGTAGTTGTGCGGACGGCTCCTTTGTCTCTTTGATGAGCAGCCTGGATGGCGTGCTGACTCCCGCCGGTGTGGCCTGTTCCGGCGGAGCTTACGATATCACCCTGACCAGCGCCCTGCGACGCGGCACGCACACCATCACCGCCTTCGCCGAAGACGTGGCCGGGAACGATTCCCCCGCTTCGGGTGGGTTGCTGATCGATATTGAAAGCGACCTGCCGGCCACGCCGGGGACGCCGCAGTTGCACCCCTCCAGCGATAGCGGGGCCTCCAACAGCGATCAGATTACCCGCATCACCAGCCCGCGCTTCACGGGCACCTGTGCTTCGGGCGATAAGATCACCCTGCGTAGCAGCGTGGAT
>WFTY01000012.1 GCA_015485245.1 Anaerolineales bacterium
AGGCTGCGGCGCAAGGGTATGTGACGCAATTCATGCTTGCGCTGGAAGCCGCTTCACCGGGGTGGGTTGTGGATACGTTGGATGATGATTTCCCTCGCGTTGCCGAAGCCTGCGGGGAAGACGCCCGCGCGGCATTTCCCGATTTGTCTGACGTGTTGCGTTACCTTTGCGAGCGTGCCCGCCATGAGGGGCAGGTGGGGCCGGAGGGCTGGCTGGTCTTTCGTTTGCGTCCCTGAGGCGCGAATGGCGTTTCACAACAGCCGCAATTGCGGCTCCACGAAGGTCAATGGGTCGAGGCTGAGTTGTTCTTCCAGGTTTTCCACCGTCAGCAGGGGGTGTTCGCTCAACTCGCGCAGATGCCGATATTTGACCATCACCCAGTTGGCTTTTGCCGCATCTTCAAGGACGGGGTTGTGGCGCATCTTGTAGGCCACCAGGTTGGCGCGCCCACCAGGCAGTACCAGCAACCCCTTGCCTGGCGGCGGCTGATCAGGACGAATGTATTTCCCCAAAACTGCCGAGGCGCTGATGTGCACCTGCCAGCGTTGCGCTCGGCCAACCCAATCAAAGACCGGCGGTTCGCTGGAGACTTGTTGCACCTCAAAGCCGAGGCGCTGGCCCAGCCTGGCGACCAGCGTGGCCATTTCGCCCAGCTCCTGACGCCGCGCCCCGGGCTGATCCTGCGGGCGAACGCGCCATCCCTGGGATGATTGTTCCGCATAGGATTCCAGACACACGTGTACCAGAGCAGTTTCTGGCGTCAGCGGCCCGGGAAAGGCAGCACACAGGGCGGTATCCACGGCTTCAGCGGAGCAATCAGGGTGTTCCAGCAGAAAGCGCACCATCTCCATTTCCACCCGATCGGCCAGGGGGAGTGTTTCCGCTGGCGCACGCGCCAGCCACCAGTAGCCGCTTTCCACGGATTTAGAAGCTCTCAGGCGCAGCAGTCCGCCGCGAAAAGAGATGGCGCGCTCCAGCTCATTTTGTAGCCTGACGTAAGCCTGTTGGGGATGGAGGGCCAGCGGAGGGTGGCGGTAAAGCGCCTCCAGGCTGGCGCTCAGCAGGGGGAGATAGGGAGAAGGCTCGCCGCGTCGCTTGAGGTAGTTCTGTGCCTGTTCTTGCAGGGTGCGGTTCAACGTTGATGTTGCAGCCGGTTCGTTCTCCGGTGAGGGGCTTTGCCTCTCTGGCGTGACCAGGTGGATTTGTCCTTGCTGCTCGTCGGCGCGCAGGGCCATTACCCAGCGGTTGAACCCCGCCAGGCGAGCGGCGAGCGCGACGGCGCTGATGAACCCGGATTCAGCCTCGCTCATCAGCGCCAGCAGCGGCACCCCCGCGGGCAGCGCCTCGGCCAACGCCTCGAAGACGGCATGCAGGGCGGCGGTGTGCCAGCGCCAGGTGTAACGTTGGCGACGCAGCACGCTTTTGAAGTCCTGCGCCGCATGCGCTCCCCATAACCAGCCGCTCCACAAGGCGGAAAGCGTCCAGTACGCTTGATTGGGGCGGGGGAGGGCCGTCACCACGGCGGCGATAGAAATGTTCGGCAACTCTGGAGCAATGTCGTTGAGCCGCCCGGGGAATAGGCACACCCCACCGCTCTCCGGCGGGAAGTCTGGCCAGGTGCTCAGTGGGAAGCTGGAGGACCCCTCCGTCCATAGGAGAACGGCTTCCTCCAGCGCCAGCCACAGGTTGTTCTCGCGAAAGCGCGGCGGGATGGTCAGCATGCGTGGGCGTTGTCGTTCCTTGGGGTGCGGCCACAGCGTATTGCCGCGGTCGCAGGCGGCCAATAGCAAGGCGCGCAGCGCAATTTCCTCCTCCGCGGGGAGGCGCAGGCTTTCCAATTTGTTGAGCATGGTGGCGAGGGCGTAAATTGCGCGTTCTGGGTACACCGCCAAGGCTTCCTCGGCAAAAACGCGGTCGGGATCATGGAGAGGGGCGACGCGTTCCAGTACGCGGACATGGTGCAATGGGCTGGCTTCGCTGGCTGTGGCGTGCTCGCGATCCACTTCGTTGGTAGGGAATTCGCCGCGCTGATGGCAATGTGGACAAGCAAGCAGACGACCGTAGGGGGCGATGGCTCCCTTTTTCCACAAAAAGGCCCGCGCTTCGATGATTTGATTGCAGGCTGGGCAGGTGGTGCGGTACAGGTCGCGAATCAACGGCTCCAGACGACTGTCGCGAACGCGGCTGGAGCTGAGTTTGGATAGCGCGGCGTTGAAAACCTCGACGGTGGGCGCGGCGGCTTCCACTTGCAGGAGGAAGGCAGCGATGGGGTTGTGCATGGTTGTGAGGACGCGGTATCCGGCGCGGGCGATCTCTCCCAACAGCCGCGGCGAAGTCCCAAAAGGATCCAGCACCCAACTCCCCGGCGGGATGTGTTCCTTTAGCCAGGTGGTAGCGACTCCTGCGGGGTGCAGTGGTAGGTATCGCCCCAGTGGGCGAGGTTGTGGAGCAGGTTGACCGGGGAGATAAGCGGGCGGATGTTGGAGGATTTTCACATAAATAGTATATCGTGGATTTTAGGGTAAGTAGTTGAGGTGGAACGGCGTGGCAGGTGTGAACCGCGAGGCTGCAGCGACGGGCGCGCAGATGAGAGAAAGAAGAACAACTGGTGTTCTTCGCGCC
>WFTY01000013.1 GCA_015485245.1 Anaerolineales bacterium
CTGGAGACCAGGATGCGCCCTTTGCGGGTGCGCTTGAAGGTGGCGTCGCCCACCCAGCCGCCGAAGAAGTACCCGAAGGCCAGCACCAGGATGACCGGCGCCATGGTGAACAGGATGGCGTCGCCGTCATAGCCGCGCTCCTTTTCCAGGTAGTCGAAGAAAAAGTAGGTGATCACGTTCCAGGGGAAGACGCCGGCGAAGCCTTGCAGGAGGATGAACCACATGGTCTTCTTTTTGAAAACCTCGCGCGCCTCGACCCAGGAAAAGCGGAACTGAGGCATCTCTTCGATCCCGGCTTCGTCGAACTCAGGCTCGGCTTTGCCGCGCGGCATTTCTTTGACAAAGAAAAAGATCAGCACCGCCAGCAAAATTCCCAGCCCGCCGGTGATGTAGAAGATGTTGCGCCAACCCAGGCCCGGAGCGACCATCAGGGCCAGCACCATGCCGAGCAGGTAGCCGAGCGGCTGCGCCAGTTGCAGCAGGCCGTAGACCTTGCCGCGCAGCGTCGGGCCAAAATAGTCGGCGATCAGGGTGTACAGGCCGGGGTAGGAGGAGTCGTCCACGCCGGTGGAAGCGCGCGTGGCAACGAAGGCCGGATAGGTGGGGGCGATGGCGCTCAACCAGGTGGTTGCTCCCCAGATGAACGAGGCCAGCGCCAGCAATTTGGCGCGCGCGTAGCGATCGTAGAGGTAGCCCCAGATCGGGTAAAGCACCGTGCCGACGATCAGCGCGCCGGTGATCACCAGCCCGAACTGCGTGTTGGTGATGCCGAAATCGGCGCTGATGGGTGATTTCAGCGGCCCGATGAGGAGCTTATCCGTCTGGTGCAGCAGCATGAAGAGGAAGAAGATCAGGACGACCGGCCAGCGGCGCGGGGGAGCGTTTTTCGATTTCATTGTGCCTCCGAGGAATGAGAACAAAGAAGGCTGTGGCGTTCTTCGCAGCCTCGCGGCGAAACGTTGTGCCTTGCTCGCGTGCGAGGTTCCCGAACTCAGGTTATTTTAGCATATTGTGTTCGTGCCGATAGCGTTCCCGCAGTTCGTCAATGGGGTGAAGTTTGCCGTCCATGGATTCGAAGAACCAGTGGCGCCAGCCGTTGCAGGGGCTTCCGTTCATCAGGCGTTTGCCGCATTGATGGATCGAGCCTTCGAACCCGTCTTGCAGCCTGAGTTTCCCGTCGGGTTTGATGTCGCCAAAAATGGATTGCCGGGCTCGAAAGTAAAGCCGTTGTCCGGGTTTTAGATAACCCGATTCGAGCAGTTGGCTAAAAGCGACTTTTGGTGCCATTCGTTTTTTGTCTCGCACATCGAATATGTCTTTTTGAAACGGCTCCGGCGTGACGGCGTCAATCCGGGCCTGTGCAATTTCAATGTACTTTTTCTCTCGCTCTATGCCGATCCAGCGGCGATGCAGCTTCTTCGCTACCGCGCCGGTGGTGCCGCTGCCGAAAAACGGGTCGAGCACCACGTCGCCGGGGTTGCTGGCCGCCAGGATGACGCGGTAGAGCAGCGCCTCGGGTTTCTGTGTGGAATGAGCTTTTTTTCCGTTGATGCGGATGCGCTCTTTGCCGGAGCAGATCGGCAGCAGCCAATCGCTGCGCATTTGTTTGCCTCCGTTGAGGGCCTTCATGGCATGGTGGTTGAAGGTGTATTTCGCGCCCTTGAACTTGCTCGCCCACAGCAACGTCTCGTGGGCGTTGGCGAAGCGCACTCCGCGGAAGTTGGGCATCGGGTTGGTTTTGATCCAAACCACATCGTTGAGAAACCAGTACCCCAAATCCTGCATGATCGCCCCGACCCGGTAGATGTTGTGGTAGGAGCCGATCACCCAGATTGTGCCGGTGTCTTTCAGCACCCGGCGGCAGGCTTCTAACCACTGGCGGCTGAAATCGTCGTAAGTTTGCAGGTCGTGGAACTTGTCCCAGGAGTCGTCCACGCCGTCCACGCGGGTCATGTTGGGGCGCCAGAGCTCCTGTTGTAGCTGCAGGTTATAGGGTGGGTCGGCGAAGATCAGGTCAACCGATTTTTCCGGCAGCGCGTTGAGGATTTCGACGCAGTCGCCGTGGACAATCCGGTCGAGGATGGGTTCGTCAGGTGAAAACATAACGGCTGGGAGGGTGTCAGGCGAGACGTCTTCTCGCTTCCCTGGTGTTCATGGGGGGGATTTCTTGTCTGCGCCGCGCTGGTGAGTATTGTAGCACAGGCCCCCCGGTCGTTCACTCTTTGATGAGGTTGTACGTCTGCTCCATCTCGTGGCGGAACTGGGATGTGTACAGCCGGTAGTACTGGCCGCGCTGGTGCAGCAATTCGGCGTGCGTGCCCGCCTCCACAATGCGCCCCTTCTGAATGACCAGGATGCGGTCGGCGCGTTTGATGGTGGAGAGGCGATGGGCGATGATGAAGCTGGTGCGCCCCGTCATCAGGTTTTCCATGCCCCGTTGGATCAGCGCCTCGGTCAGCGTGTCCACCGAGCTGGTGGCTTCGTCCATGATGAAGATGTCGGGCTGGCGCAGCACGGCGCGCGCCAGGCTGATGAGCTGTTTCTGCCCTACGGAGAGCAGCACGCCGCCCTCGCCGACCTGTTCGTCGTATCCCTTTTCCAGGGCGATGATGAATTCGTGCGCCCCGGCAAGCTTTGCCGCGGCCTCGATCTCCTCGTCGCTGGCGTCAAGCTTGCCGTAGCGGATGTTCTCGCGGATGGTGCCGGAGAACAGGTGCGGGGTTTGCAGCACCACCCCCAGACGGGACTGGATGGCCTCCAGGGCATACTCGCGATAATCCCGCCCGTTGATTAGAATCCGCCCGCGCGTGGGTTCGAAAAAGCGCCCCAGCAGGTTGATGATGGTGGATTTTCCGCCGCCGGTCGGCCCGACCAGGGCGATGGTCTCTCCCTGACGGACGTGCAGATTGAAGTCTTGCAACACGGGCGCGCCGTCTTCGTAGTGGAAGTCCACGTGTTCGAAGATGATGTCTCCGCGCAGCGATCCCGGGTCAAAGGAGCGGGGATGATCGGCGATCTCCGGATGAGAATCCATTAGGGAGAAAATGCGCTCGGCAGAGGCGATGGCATGCTGCATCTCGGCGTAGACGCGGGCGATGTCCTGGATCGGCCAGATCATGAAGACCACATAGGAGATGAAAGCCTGAATGCCGCCGATGGTGATCTCGCCGCTGAGGGTTTGCAGGCCGCCGTACCACACAATGCTGCCCAGTGCGGCGGCGCTGATGATCTGCACAATCGGCAGGAAAAGCGCCGAGAGCCAGGCAGCGCGGTAGCCGGCGCGATACATTTCGCTGGTGAGCTGGCTGAATTCGTTCATGTTGCGCGCCTCGCGCCCAAACGCCTTGACCACGCGCACGCCAGTGATGTTCTCGTTGTAGGCGCCGGTGATCTTGGAGTTGATTTTGCGCACCTGGCGGAACTCGGTGATGACGCGTTTCTTGAACTCGGCAGCCACGACTACCAGGATGGGGATGATGGCGAAGACGATCAGGCCGAGCCGCCAGTGGATGCGC
>WFTY01000014.1 GCA_015485245.1 Anaerolineales bacterium
GATGTGTATAAGAGACAGGTGTGGACTCACATCGCCTTTTTTGCGGGGGTGGTGGTTTCGTTGGTGGCGTTTGGGGTGTATTTGTATCCGCGGCTTAATTTCAACCTGTGGCAATATGGTGGCAGCTTCTGGACCGTGCTCGATAGCGCCATGCGGAATTTCGACTGGTACAGCGGCGTGGTCGAAGCCTTCACCACTACCAGAACGGCAACGTCCATTGCTGGTATTTTCCAGTTGCTGAGTGAACTGGGCAGCGATGTGCTGACTTTGCTGGTGGTCGGCGCGGTGATTTTGCAGGCTTGCCGCGGCGTGTGGATTCTCGCACAGGTGCGGCGCCTGCGGGAGAATCAACCCGCCTCCTGAGCGGCGAGGAAAGCGGCAATGGCCTCGCTGTGCTCCGGGTAGTGCCAGTGCGTGTTGGCTGAAATCAGCACCTCGTAGGTCAGGTTCCCCGCCCACGTGAAGGGTAGTTTTTGCTTCAGGGTTGCTTCGTCCAACGCTTTGACCTGCGCCATCAGGTCGGCGTGCGCCGCATGGAATTCGCTCCACACCGCCTCCAGGGGGGTATCTTTGTGGCGGGCGTACACCTCGGCGTTGAAGGCGTCCACAGCCTCATCATCCCGGATGGGCGGGAATTCTGGCTCGCTCCCGCTCTGCGCGGCGCGGATGCGGTCGGCGGCCAGTCGCTCCCAGGCAGCGATGTGCGCCAAAACGTCTTTCACGCTCCACTCCCCGTTGACGCCGGGGCGGGTCAGCATCTCCGCGGGCATTTTGGTCAACACGCTTTCCAGTTCGGCGCGGCTCTCGTCGATGGCGGCGAGCAGTTCGGCTTTTGTGGGCGGGGCGGTCATTGCTTCTGCTCCTAAAAGTTACTGCACGCCGGTCAACTGGGCGATGCGCTCCACGTAGTCCGCCAGCACGCCGAAGGCGGCTTCTACCGGCTCCGGGGTGGTCATATCCACACCAGCCATTTTGAGCGCATCTAAGGGGTACATCGAACTGCCCGCTTTGAGGAACTCCAGGTAGTTTTCCGCCGCACCAGGCTTGCCTGCCAGTACGTTCCCGGCCAGGGCGTTGGCCGCTGAGATACCGGTGGCGTACTGATAGACGTAGAAGTTCATATACATGTGCCCGAACTGCGCCCAGGTGATGCCGATGCGGTCGTGGTCGAAGGCCACCTCGTCGCCATAGCCCTCTTTGAACAGGTCGGCGGCCAGGTCAATCATGCTCTGGGCGTTGACCGCTTCTCCCGCTTCTGCCCGGCGGTGCATTTCCAGCTCCCAACGCGCCAGGGTGGGCATAATGAAGAAATAGCGGTGGTAGTTGGACATGGCCTCCTCCAGCAACGCCAGTTGGAAGAGCGGGTCGTTCTGCGTCTTCAGCAGGTGAGCGCGCACCATCGCCTGGTTGAAGTTGGAGGCCACCTCGGCGACGAAAAGCGAGTAATTGGCATACACGTAGGGCTGGGTTTTGCGTGTGAAGTAGGAGTGCATTGAATGGCCCAATTCGTGCGCCAGCGTGCTCAGGCTAAACAGGTCGTCGTCATAACTCATCATGATGAAGGGCTGGGTACCGTACGTCCCCCAGGAGAACGCTCCCTGACGCTTGCCGCGGTTGCGGGCGCGATCCACCCAGCGATCCGCCGTGCAGCCGTTGCGCAGCGTGGTGACGTACTCCTCTCCCAGCGGCGCCATCCCCTCGACGATCCAGTCCACCGCCTGCTGGTAGGTCACGGGGGGCTTTTCCGCCATCAAGGGGGCTTTGATGTCGTAGACGTGGAATGTGTCCAGTTCCAGCGCTTTGCGGCGCACCCGCCAGTAACGGTGCCAGGTGGGTAGATTCTTCTGGAAGACGTCAATCAGGTTGTGAAAGACCTCCTCGGGGATGTTGTTGGGGTAGAGCGAGGCCTGCAAGGAAGATGCGTAGCCGCGCGCCCGCATGTTGAAGACATCACGCTGCAACGCCTGAGTCTGGATGGCGGCCAGGGTGTTGCGGTGTTCCAGATAGCCGTCGGCGTAATGCTCCCAGGCGGTGCGGCGTACTTCACGGTCGGTGTGGGTGATTAAGGAGCCAATGCTGCTCTGGCCGATTTCCATCTCC
>WFTY01000015.1 GCA_015485245.1 Anaerolineales bacterium
CCACGTCGTAACCTTCGCCAGTCCCTTCCCGATCAATAGACGTAACCAACAATGCGCCCGCACCCAGTTCCACGGCGCGTTGCGCCCATTCCACCGCGTCCACGCCCGTGCTCTCGCGCCCGTAATCCACCAGGGCTTCGTAGTGACCGTCGGGGTGTTTGATGGCTTCAATGGAGACCACAATGGTTGATGAACCGAAGGCGCGCGCCGCCTCGCTGATCAACTCAGGGCGCGCCATCGCAGCCGTATTGATGGCAACCTTATCAGCACCGGCGCGCAGCACTTTGCGGATATCTTCCACGCTGCGCAAACCGCCCCCCACGGTGAGGGGGATAAAAATTTCCTGCGCGGTTTTTTCGATGATGTCCAGTAGGCTGTTGCGCCCGTAAAGGCTGGCGACCGCGTCCTGGTAAATCAGTTCGTCGGCGCCTTCCTGATAGTAATGACGGGCGAAGTCTTCGGGCTTGCCCAGCACGCGTAAGCCTTCCAGGTGAATGCCCTTAACCAGGTTGGGGCCTTTGATATCTAGCCTGGGGATGACACGAATATACACTGCTCAACCTCTTTGTGCATCAGATGGCGTTTGCAGTTTTTCTTCCAACGCGGCAACCCTTTGGAGCAATTGATGAATGACGGCAACGTGGTTCAGGCCCAGGCGCGTCCCTATGCGCCATTTGGGGATTTTAGGGCCCTCGCCTTCGGTTTGAATTTCTGTTATCAGGATGGTCGAGTCGCCGGTTTTGACGATGACACCTTCTCCAGGCCGCCTGCCGACGACCTGGCCGGGAGTCGCGGTGTAAGCAGGCCAGGATGGGTCGTATCGTGCCTTCCAGATGATGACGGTTTTTGCTCCCCACAGGGTGCGCGCACCTGGCCCAGGGCGCGTGATGGCGCGGATTTTGTTGTATATGTTCAAACTGCTGTCTTCCCAATTCAGCCATTCGTCCCCCTCGCCCCGCGCGGCGAAATAGGTGCCGGGAAGATGCGCTTGACGAATGGGAGTGAAATCCCCGTCCATGACTTTACGCACTGCCTCGGAGACCAGGTCAGGGAAGGCCGCGATCACTTTGTCGAGAATGTCTTGATAGGTGTCTGTCCACTCGATAGGCAAGGTGTGCTGCACAATGATATCGCCGGTGTCGATTCCCTCGTCTACAAAGTGGGCAGTTATTCCGATTTCGTCCTCTCCGTTGATGATCGCCCAGTTAATCACATTGCGCCCGCGATATTGCGGCAGTTTCCCGGCGTGGAAGTTGATGAACCCCAGCGGAGCGGTTTCCAGTATCGCTTTCCGCAGAATCTGGTCGTAGGAAACCGAGATGTTTAAGTCCGGCTTCAGTGATTTCACTTGGGCGATAAACGCTTCGCTATTGACGTTTTCTGGCTGAAACACCGGAAGGCCGCGTTCCTGTGCCAGAGTGGGTAATTGGGGATCGGTGGGATGTGCGCGCACAACCACTCCGATGATTTTCCACTGTTCTTGTAGCAAGCGTTTCAGGCTGTTGGTCGCCCATGTGCCATCGCCAAAGAAGAGCAATCGTTTCATATCTGCCTGGTATCCTGAAAAATTTTAGTGATTAATTTCTTGTCCAGTGCAACTGTTTTGATCCGGTTGACAATGACCTCGGCGGCGTTGCCTTCGCCGTAGGGGTTTTTCAGCCCTGCCAGTCGCTGGCGGAATGCCGGTGTGAGGGCTTTCTCGATGGCCGCCAGAATCTCCTCACGGTCGTTCCCGGCGTCCAGCACGTTGGCGGCACGCACGCGCCCTTTCTGGCGCTCCCCGATGTTGACCACCGGAAGGTGAAAGGAGGGTGCTTCGATGATTCCGCTGGATGAATTGCCGATCATGGCGGCGGCCTGTGCCATCAGGCTGAAATAACCCTGCGTTCCCAGCGATTCCACCGCCTGGGCGTTGGGATGGGCCTGCACGTACTCGCGGATCAGGGTGCGTATCAGGCGGCCCTGTGTATCGGCGTTGGGCATGGTGAAAATCACCGGCAGGCCGCTCATCTCCAGGGCGGCAAGGAGTTCCTCGGTGTGGCGGCGGGTGTGCTCGAATTCCAGCGTGACGGGGTGGTACGTCACCAGCAGGAAGGGACCCTCGCCCAGGTGAACGCCGAAGCGCATTTCAATCTCCGCGCGGGAGAGCAATTTTACCGCTTTGAGGTTATCCAGGGAGGGCGCGCCGGAGACAGTCACTCGCCAGGGTTCCTCGCCCATCTGAATCACGCGGTGGGCGTATTCCTGCGTGCTCACAAAATGCAGATGGCTGAGTTTGGTGATGGAATGGCGCAGGGCATCGTCTATCGCCCCCTGCGTGAGTTCGCCGCCGTGGATGTGTGCCACCGGGATTTTGAACGGCAGCGCTGCCAGCGCCGCGGCGTGCATCTCAAAGCGGTCGCCCAAAACCAGCAGAATATCGGGACGGGCGCGGGCGTACACCTGAGAGAAGCCGATGATGCCCATCCCCATGGA
>WFTY01000016.1 GCA_015485245.1 Anaerolineales bacterium
CGGGTGACGTCGTGGGGGAAGGCCAGCGCCACCGTTTCCCCCGCGGCACGGTTGAGCGCCTCGGCGAGGTCCTCCAGCCGCCCGGCGCGGCGGCCCAGCAGCGCCAGGGCATAGCCTTCGGCGGCCAGTTTGCGCGCCAGGGCCGCGCCGATGCCGGACGAGGCGCCCACAATCACCGCCCGCGGACGTCTGACCAGCGGCGGTTCGGGGGAGAGAGAGGGGGATTGTGCTGTGTTCATGGTTGCGGCTCCACTGCCATCGCGATCCAGTCTTCAACTTGACGTTGTTCCACCACCCGCAGCGAGTGCCGCTGTAAGGCAGCCTCCATGCGAGGGCGTTGTTCTTCCAGAATACCGGAGAGCAGCAGCCGCCCCCCGGGGGCAATCGTCTCGGCCATGCCGTCATCCAGCAGGCGGATGAGGATGTGCGCCAAAATGTTGGCGACCACCAGCGGGGCGCGCTGCACCGGGAAGTCCGCGGCGCGCACCCGCTCCAGCGAACCGACGGCGAAGAAAGCGGCCTCGGCGACCCCGTTGCGGCGGGCGTTCTCCACCGCGGCGGCCACCGCGTCAGGGTCGGTATCCACGCCGCAGGCGCGCCCGGCCCCCAGGCGCAGCGCGGCGATGGAGAGAATCCCCGAACCGCAGCCGATATCCAGCACATCGCCCCCCTGAGGGGTGTGCGCTTCGAGCATCTCCAGGCAAAGTTGCGTGGTGGGGTGCGTGCCGGTGCCAAAGGCCATGCCGGGGTCAATATGAATGGTGATGCGCCCGTCATCCGGCGGAGAAATCCAGGCGGGCACAATACGCAACCGCCGCCCGATGGGGATCGGGCGGTAGTGCTGCTTCCAGGCTTCGGCCCAGTTGGTTTCTTGTAGCGGGGTGAACACCGGCTGCGGCAAAGGGTGAATACGACCGAGGAAGTACAACGCCTCTTCGATGCGCTGGCGAGTGGCTTCCATGCGCTCATCCACGGGCAGGTAGCCGCACACGCGCAGCGGCCCAACGGGCCGCCCTGCGCCTTCCGTTTCGTCGGCGATGGCGGTGCTTTCCATGACCACACCGCCGGGCAGGTAACGGGATAACACCTCGGCGACGGCCTCCGCCATCTCGCCGTCCACCGTCAGGGAAACCTCTAACCAGGGCATGATCGTTGCTCCGCCAGCGGGCTTCAACCGCCCAGCACCTCGCGCAAGCGATCGAAGAAACCGCGTTCCTGCGGCGTGACCTCGGTGCCCAGGCTCTCAGCCAGTTGCTGAAAAATCTCACGCTGCTCGGGAGTCAGCTCGCGCGGAATCTCCACGTTGATCACCACCAGTTGGTCGCCGCGATGGCTGTTGTTGTGCAGATTGGGCACCCCCTTGCCGCGCATGCGGATCACCTTGCCAGGCTGTGTGCCGGCGGGGATGCGCAGGATGGCGTCGCCATCCACGGTGGGGACGCGCACTTCGTCGCCCAGCGTGGCCTGAGCGATGTTGATATTCAAATCCAAGAGGATGTCGTCATCGCGACGGCGAAAGTATTTGTGCGGTTGCACCTGAATGACCAGATACAGATTTCCCGGCGGGCCGCCGTTGTTCCCTGGCTGCCCTTCGCCGCTGAGTCGAATCTGCGTGCCGGTATCCACGCCGGGGGGGATGGCAACAACCTTTTTACGCGTACGGCGCTCCAGGCCGCGCCCACGACAGGTTGGGCAGGGAGTATTGATCACCTCGCCCTTGCCGCCACAGGACGGGCAGGTGGTCACCTGCACCATCGAGCCGAGGATGGTCTGCCGCGAACGACGCACCTCGCCCTGGCCATTACAGGTAGAGCAGCGGGTCGGCGAGGTGCCAGGTTTGGCGCCGGAACCGCCGCAGGTGCTGCAACGTTCGTCGCGAGTGATCTCAATTTCTTTTTCGCAACCAAATACTGCTTCTTCAAAGGTCAGATGAATGCGATAGCGCATATCCGCCCCGCGGCGCGGGGCGTTGCGCGTCCGCGCACTGCTGCGACCAAAGCCAAATCCGAAACCAAAGAGATCCTCGAAAATGTCGCTGAAATCCACGGTGGTCCAGTCGGGAACCCCGCCCGCTCCCTGCACACCAGCGTGGCCAAAGCGGTCGTAGGCGGCGCGCTTTTCGGAATCAGAGAGCACCGCATAGGCTTCATTGATTTCCTTGAAGCGCTCCTCAGCGTCCGGCTCCTGGCTGACATCGGGGTGATATTTGCGCGCCAGATTGCGGAAAGCGGACTTGATCTCGCTTTCCGAGGCGGTGCGCGGGACACCCAGAATTTCGTAGTAATCACGTGGCATAAAACAAACCTCAACGAGCGTGCGTCCAAAGACCGCTTCCCGTTAAGCAATGAAACCTGTTCTTAGACGGGCCAGGCCATAAGTGTATCACCAATAGCAAAGAGAGGGAGAAACTCCTCTCGCAGGAGGTGCTGCGAGAGGAGTGACTGTTCAGGCGCTGCGGAATTCTCCGTCAACGATGTCTTCATCGTCCGATCCGCTTTGCCCGTCCGGCGGCGGGGTTTGCGGCCCGGGGCCCTCGGCTCCCGGCATCGGCCCGGCGCCTGGCTGCTGTTGAT
>WFTY01000017.1 GCA_015485245.1 Anaerolineales bacterium
CGGAGATGTGTATAAGAGACAGGTATTCGGAGGCCATCGAGTCGATCAACCCCGGCCCGATTGAGGCCATTCAAGCCACCGGCGCGACCTGGCTGCAAACCGTGGTTTACGCGGTCATCCCGCAGATCATTCCGCCGTTCGTCTCCTTCACCATCTACCGCTGGGATATCAACATCCGCATGTCCACGGTGATCGGTTTCGTCGGCGGCGGCGGTATCGGCTTCCTGCTGGCGCAATACATCCGCCTGCTGGACTACCGCTCCGCCGGAATGGCCGTGTGGTTCATCGCCATCACTGTGGCGATCCTCGATTACGTCAGCGCCGAAATTCGCGCCCGTTTCGTGTAACCGCCTGAATCAGGACGGCGGATGCGGCAAGCCGCATCCGCCGTTTGGTTTAAGAAGCTGGCAGAATATCAACAACGGTTAATCTCGCAGCCCGCGGGGAGATGATACAATCGTCGGCGTGTTGCGAAAAATCTTTTACTTTGTGTCCACCTTCCTGATGATCGTCGCCTTACTAGGGATCGCGCTGCTGGCGGCTCCGCGACTGCTCGCCGCCTGGCACGCCGCCCCGCGCATTTTCACGGCGGAACAGGCCCCACCGCGCGGCGTGGCCATCGTCTTCGGGGCTGGGCTGCGGCGCGATGGTTCTCCCAGCGCCGTGCTGCGCGACCGGGTCGCCACAGCCGCAGACCTTTACTTCAACGGCAAAGCAGAAAAACTGCTGATGAGCGGCGATAACCGCTTTGACGACTACAACGAACCCGCCGCCATGCAGGCCTACGCCCTCCGCCTGGGCGTGCCCGCAGAGGCCATTGTGCTGGACTACGCCGGACGGCGCACCTACGACACCTGTTACCGGGCCAGAGCGATCTTCGGCCTGGAGAAGGTCATCCTGGTAACGCAGGCTTTTCACCTGCCGCGCGCTCTCTACACCTGCAACGCCCTGGGGGTGGACGCCGTGGGCGTGATCGCCGACCAGCGAGAGTACCGCCGTCTGGCGCGCCTCTTCTGGTTCACGCGCGAGACCATCGCCACGCTGGCTGCCCTGGTAGACGTGCACCTGCTGCACCCCCTGCCGATCCTCGGCGATCCGGAGCCGATCGCCTTCGACGCACATGAATAGCAAACTAGCCCAATAGCCAGCGGGGAGAAATGCTGTATAATAACCGGGTACACCGTTCGCTGTACGCCTACCGCACAAAGAACACTGGAGGCCAAGACGCCTCCGGCACTCCATTTCCGGGCTCACCTCAATCTAAGGATAATATCGCATGAAACGGAAAGCCTCACTCCTCACCCGGTTGCTGATTGCCTCCCTGCTGGCACTTTTTCTTTTCTTCCCCCTGATCTCCAACGCCGCGGCGCAAAGCAAATCGGTCACCGTGCTGCGACGCGACGCCGAGATCACCATCCTCCCCAACGGGGATATCCGCTTTGAGGAGACCTGGGAAACCCAGTTCACCGGCGGCCCCTTCACCTTCGCCTTCCGCAGCATTCCGCTCAACAAGGTGGAAGAGATCACCAATTGGGGCCTGCGCGAAGGCAGCACAATCTACCGTCAGGATTACAGCAACACGGCTTTTTCCTTTGCGTTGTCCAGCGAGGGAAACGAGCGCAAGATCACCTGGTATTTTCCCCCCACCACCAACCAGACGCGCACGTTCATCCTCTCTTACACGCTCAAAGGCGCGCTGGCGATCTACGATGAGGGAGATCAATTCTTCTGGAAGTTCATCGAAAGCGACCGCGGCTACACCATCAACAGCGCCAACGTGACCGTGCATCTGCCCGACGCCTTCTCGCCCGAACAACTGGAAGCTGTCACGTTCTCCAACAGCAACCCCACCAACGAGTGGCAGATCGTCGATGGGCAAACGATCACCTACAGCAGCGGCCCGTTTTACAGCGGGGATGAATGGGAAATCGGCATCAAGTTCCCTCACGGCGCAGTCAACGCCGCGCCGCCCGCCTGGCAGCGCATCGCCGATAACCAGTTGATCTACAACCTGGAGGCCCTCGTCGCCGCTTTGATCTTCCTGATCAGCGGAGGGATGGGCGTCTACCTGATCTGGTACCTGTGGGGACGCGACAAGCCCGTGGGGGTGGTGCCCGAATTC
>WFTY01000018.1 GCA_015485245.1 Anaerolineales bacterium
GATTTATGGGATAACAAAGTGCGCACCCTGCTGGTGGTGTTCTCCATCGCTGTGGGCGTGCTGGCTGTTGGCGTGATCGCCGGGGGGTATGTGATTATCTCCAACGATATGAGCGCCAGCTATGCTGCCAAGAACCCGGCCAACATTGAAATCCGCATGGATGATTTTGATGATGATTTCCTCGACACCTTGCGGGAATTTGATGGCCTGGGCGATCTCGAGGGGCGCCGCGTTTTTGGGATGCGCGCCCGCCCCGTTGGGGAGACCGACTGGACGGTGCTGGACATCGTCGCTTTTAAGGATTTTGAGGAGAACACCATCAATCTGCTCGAACCCCTGGAAGGGGCTGCCGCTCCACGACAGGATGAAATCGTCATCGAGCAGACTGTCCTCGAGAAGATCGATATCCGGGTCGGCGAGTGGCTGGAAGTTGAGCTGCCGGACGGCACAGTCAAGCGGCTGCAAATGGTCGGCGTGGTGCTCGACTCCAGCACCAGCGCGGCGGATTTCCTCGCCGCGCCGCTGGCTTATGTCACCCTGGATACCGCTCCCTCTTTGGGGCAGCCGGAGATGTACAACCGCTTGTACGCCACGGTGGCTGAAGGGCAGGATGATGAGACGCATATCCGGGCCGTGTTCGCCGACCTGAAAGACAAGATCGAGAAAAGCGGCTTCGACGTTGGCCTGACGCGGCGCTCCAAGACGCACGAGCACCCTTTGGCCTCGATCGTCAACGCCGTGTTGGGTATCCTGATGGCGCTGGGCGTTTTGATTGTCTTCCTTTCCAGCTCGCTGATCGCCAACACCCTCAACGCCCTCTTGCAGCAGCACCTGCGCCACATCGGCGTGATGAAACTGATTGGCGGACGCAATAATCAGATCTTTGTCCTCTACCTGGCGCTGATAATGGCCTTTGGTGTGCTGGCACTGCTGATTGCCGTCCCCTTGGGCGGGCAGGGGGCTTACGCGCTGGCGCAGTTCATCGCCGACCAGATGAGCTTTTCCCTGTTGGGTTATCGCATTGTGCCGATGGCGTTTGGGATTCAAATCGCCATCGGGCTGCTGGTGCCGCTGATCGCCGGGTTTGTGCCGGTGATTAACGGCACGCGCGTTACCGTGTTGCAGGCCATCAGCGGGGATACGCTGCGCTTGCAGGCCAGCGGGCCGACGCGCTGGGAGCGTTTTCAGTTGCGCGTCACGCAGGCGCTCGCCCGCCGCGGCATTTATGTTCCCCGGCCGTTGTTGATCTCTTTGCGCAATACCTTCCGGCGGCGCGGCCGCTTGATGCTCACGCTGTTCACGCTGACAATGGGCGGGGCAATTTTCATCGCGGTGTTCAACGTACGCGTCACCTTGAACGATTACGTCCGCCAGGTGGGGAATTACTTCCTGGCCGATGTCACCCTGGATTTTGAGCGCCCCTATCGGCTGGACGAGGTGCGACAGTACGCCATGCGCATCCCGGGCGTGATGGCGGTGGAGGGGTGGTCGTACACCAGTGCGGAGATCCTCTTTCCTGATGGCTCAGTGGCGGATAACATTAACATCCTCGCGCCGCCTGCTGAAAGCACTCTGGTTTCGCCGCTGATGGTGGCGGGCCGCTGGATCGCTCCCGGCGACCGGCAGAAGCTGGTCATCAGCGAGGGAATTTACGATTATTATCCCGATTTGCAGATCGGCGATAGCTTGCCGCTGAAAGTCAACGGCAAGGAAGAGCGCTGGGAAGTGGTCGGGGTTTTTAAGTTCGTCGGCGTGGAGGGGATGCTGGGGTACGCGCCGTATGAGTACATCGCCGAACAGCAGAACCTCGCCCGCCGCTCTTATTCTTTCCGCCTGGTGGCGGAGCGCCATGAGCGCGCCTATCAGGCCGCGCTTGCGGATCAGGCGGCGCAGGCTTTTCGTGATTGGGGCTTCCACGTGCGGGAGGCTGTTCCCGGCCTCTCGACGCTGGATGATGCTTCCGAGAGCCTGGACATTCTGGTGACTTTTCTGCTCATCATGGCGTTGCTGACCGCCGTCGTTGGCGCGATGGGGCTGGCCGGGACGATGAGTATGAACGTGCTGGAGCGCACCCGCGAGATCGGGGTGATGCGGGCGATCGGCGCGACGGATGGCGCAGTGATGCGCATGGTCATCATCGAAGGCGCGCTGATCGGAGTGATCTCCTGGGGGCTGGCGGTGGTGCTTTCGGTGCCGATCACCTATCTGCTGGCGACCATCGTCAGCCTGGCGGTGTTCAACACCCCGATTGCCATTGTGTTTACGCCTCTGGGTTACGGCATCTGGGTGGGGCTGGTGCTGGCGCTTTCGGCGATTTCCAGTGTTTTACCGGCGCGCAACGCCGCGCGCCTGACCATCCGTGAAGTATTGGCTTACGAATAAGGGTTAACCACCATGAAGAAAATTTCTACAATTTTGATTTTTGCGCTTGCTTTGCTGATGTCTTTGTTGCTGGCGGCCTGCGCCACGCCGGAAACGACGACCCCCATTCCAACGGTGATTCCGGTGGACGCGGAGGCCGTGGTCGCCGAAGGGCATATCGTCCCCGCGCGCGAGGTGACCCTCGCGTTTCTGGCGCGCGGCCGGGTGAGTGAAATACTGGTCACCGAGGGGGATGCCGTGCAGGCGGGGGATGTGATCGCCCGTTTGGGTGATGCAGAGCAGGCCCAGGCTGCACTGGCCGCCGCGCAGCTGGAGGCTGCCAGCGCGCAGCAAGCATATAATGACTTTCTGCGCACCGCCGATCTGGCGCTCGCCCAGGCGTGGCAGGATTACATGGACGCCCAGGTGGGGCGCGCTGAAGCCGAGCGCGCCTGGGAGGGAGTGGACGAAGAAGCCATCCAGGATCGTTTGGACGAGGCTCAGGCTGTCGTCAATGATCGCAAGGTGGATCTGAACGACGCTCAGGATACCTTCGACCGTTACAAAGACCTGGATAAAAATAACCCCTCCCGCCAGACGGCGAAGGATGATCTGCGCATCGCTCAGGAGAATTACAACGAGGCTGTGCGCCAGCTGGAGGCCATTCAGCGAGAACGGGATGCCCTGCGCGCCGCGCTGGATGCCGCCATCGCCGCTGAGGCCGACGCGCAACGCAAGTATGAAGACCTGCTCGCCAACAGCGGCCTGGATCCCGACCAGCAGGCGGTGTTGGAAGCGCGACTGGCGAACGCCGAGGCGCAGGTTGTTGCTGCAGAGAAGGCGCTGGCGGATTATGAACTGCGCGCCCCATTTGCTGCTGTGGTCACCGACCTCAACCTGGAAATTGGACAGTTGATTGGCCCGGAGACCTGGGCGGCGCGACTGGCGGATTTCAGCGCCTGGTATGTGGAAACCAGCGACCTGACCGAGCTGGAAGTGGTCAGGGTGACGGTCGGCCAGCAAGTGGAGCTCACGCCGGATGCCATTCCCGACCTTGTGCTGAACGGGACGGTTGAGCGCATCGCCCAGTCCTTCCGCACCCAGGCCGGGGATATCCTCTACACCGTGCGCGTGCGCCTGGAGAAGAGCGACCCGCAGTTGCGCTGGGGGATGACCGTGCAGGCGGTGTTCCAGCCCTGAAGCGAGCGAGGATTCTTACGCCAATTTAACACTTTTGCGATAGAAATAGACCGCAGACAGCGGGCCGCGGTCCGCCGTCTGTGGTCTATTGTCCACTATCCCTTTATACACCTCTTCTTGTGTTGCGCCTCAGGAGATTGCTATATGCCTGATACCAGCAAACCGATCGCCTTTAAAGCTGAGATCAAGCAATTGCTCGATATTTTGATTCACTCCCTCTACACCGAACGGGAGATTTTTCTGCGTGAGCTGATTTCCAACGCTTCCGATGCTCTCACGCAAATGGATTTCATCATGCTCACCGAGCGCGATGTCCGCCAGCCCGATCTTGAACTCGCCATCCGCATCACCGTGAATGAGGAGGAGAAGATCATCACGATCAGCGACACTGGCGTGGGCATGACGCGCGACGAGCTGGCGACTAACCTGGGCACGATCGCCCAATCGGGGGCCAAAGCTTTTCTGGATGCCGCCAAAAGCGACGGCGATCAGCGTCGCCTGGCGGATGTGATCGGCCAGTTTGGCGTCGGCTTCTACTCGGTCTTCATGGTAGCGGAGTGGGTGCGGGTGACTTCGCTTTCTTATAAGCCGCGCACGCGTCCGGCGAGCTGGTACGCCACCGGCGACGACACTTTCACCGTCGGCCCGGCGGAGAAGGATACCCGCGGCACCACCATCGAAATCAAGCTCAAGGAGGATGCCCACGAATTCGCCAGCGAGCATCGCCTGCGGGAGATCGTCAAGCGGCATTCGGATTATATCCGTTACCCGATCTACATCGGCGATTCAGATGAGCAGGTCAACAGCCGGACGGCGATCTGGCGACAATCGCCGCGAGACGTGAAGGATGAGGAGTACAGCGAGTTTTATAAACATCTTACCCTGGAATTCGATGAGCCGCTGGCGCATCTGCATTACGTCGCCGACGCTCCCTTGCGCATCTTCGCGCTGCTCTACATCCCGGCGCGCCCGGAGCGCAACGTGTTCTCCCCGCGTAAAGAAGATGGCCTCAAGCTGTACACCCGCAAGGTGTTGATTGACGAGTACAACACCGACCTGCTGCCGCCGCATTATCGTTTCATTCAGGGGGTGGTGGATGCCGATGATCTGCCGCTTAACGTCTCGCGCGAATCTGTGCAGGCCACCGCCCTGATGGCGCGCATCCGCAAGATCCTCACCAGGCAGATCACCAAAACGCTGGAGAAACTGGCGAAGGACGATGCAGAGAAATATGCCCGTTTCTGGGAACGGTTTGGCGATTTCATCAAGGAGGGGATCGCCTCGCAGGAGGCTGATCGCGAGAGCCTTTATCCGCTGGTGCGTTTCCACACCACCACGCATCCTGAAAACTGGGTCTCGCTGACGGAGTACGTTGAACGGATGAAGGAGGGGCAGGAGAAGGTTTATTACATCCTGGGCGACGACGACCGCTCGGTGGCCCGCAGCCCGCATCTGGATTACTTCCGGGCGCACGGCTATGAGGTCATCACGCTGACCAGCCCGATGGATTCCTTCATGCTGTTGGGGCTGCGCAAATTTCGGGATTACGAACTGCAGAACGTGGCCGCGCCCGACCTGGAACTCCCAAAAGGGGAGGACGCCCCTGAGGAAGAGGCTGCTCCCGAAGCCCTCTCCGAGGAGGATTTCGCCGACCTGGTGGAGCGTTTCAAGGCGCGCCTGGGTGAGCGCGTCGCCGATGTGCGCGCCACCGACCGTTTGACGGATTCCGTCGCCCGCCTGGTGGACCCCGAAGGCAGCCTGGGGCAGGAAATGCAGCGCGTTTATAAACTGGTTGATCGTGATTATGAAGTCCCCAGGAAAGTTCTCGAACTCAACCCCCATCACGCGCTCATCAAGCGATTGAGTGAGTTGTCAGATGACGATGAGCGCCTTCCGCTCGTCATCGAGCAGATATATGAGAGCGCTTTGCTCATTGAAGGTCTGCACCCCGACCCCGCCGCCATGCTGCCGCGCATCCAGCGGTTGATGGAGCAGGCGCTGGCGGATGAACCTGCTGCAGGCTGAGTGTCTGCGGGCGCGAGCCAATGATGTAAAAATAGCCGAGATCGGCGATCTCGGCTACAGGTTTTTTATGCCCCCGTACAAAGGGGCTATTGTACTTCGCTGAGAAGTTTTTTATAATCGAAGAAAGTTGCTTAAGCAGCGCCCTGTTGCCCTGGTCGATTCGGGTAGGCAGTCGATGGGTCGAAAGCGTGTCAGAAAACCAAAGACCTGTCTTTGGGGGGCGATGTTGATTGCTGTTTTCCTCCTGCTTAGTGGGATGCTGTGGGGGTTGTATCGGCTACGCTACCAGTATAACGTCCGTCAGGTGAACGCCCTGGCTCAGGGGCCGCTCGATGTTGTGGTGATGATCAAGTTCCCCCCGCAGGGTTGGGAGGGC
>WFTY01000019.1 GCA_015485245.1 Anaerolineales bacterium
CCCCCTTTGCTGGTGACGTTCATCCTGACGTATTTGCTGCACCCGGTGATCGCGCGCGTCAGCCAGATGACGCGGCTCTCCTGGCGGGCGGCGGTGAACCTGGTGTTCTTCTTGTTGACTTTGTTGATCATCGCCGCTTTCACGGCGACGGGCGTGGTGCTGGTGCAGCAGTTGCAGAGCCTGATTCGTGTGGTGGAAATCTTTGTGAATGATCTGCCCACGCTGGCGATCGAGTGGTCTACGCAAGTGTATACCATCGGCCCGCTGGATGTGGACGTCTCTCAATACCTGGCAAACGTCGATTTGCAGGCAGCGGTGCAGCAGTTGATCTCGGTGGTGCGCCCGCTGTTGGGGCAAGCCGGTGGCGTGCTGACCACCGTGGCAGCGGGCACGGCGAGCATCGTCGGCCAGGTATTCTTTATCCTGCTGATTTCCTACTTTATTTTAGGCGATATGGGCAAGGTGCACGAGAGCATGGAGCCGATTACTTTCTTCCCTCCCGGCTATGCTGCGGATCTGCGCCGTATGGGACGAGAGCTGGCGCGCATCTGGAATGCCTTTCTGCGGGGCCAGATTTTGCTCTTTACCCTCACGGTCGTGGTGTATGCTGTCTTGTTGACCGCGCTGGATGTGCGGTATGTGTTTGGCCTGGCGTTGCTGGCGGGGTTCGCCCGCTTTGTGCCTTACATCGGGCAGTGGATCACCTGGGGGGTGTTGATCCTGGTCACGCTTTTCCAACCGGAAAATCATTTCGGCCTCAACTCGTCGCAGTATACGGGCCTGGTGGTGGTTGTCGCTCTGGTGGTGGATCAGGTGTTAGATAATCTGGTCGCCCCGCGCATCCTGGGGGAGACTCTTGGCGTGCACCCGGCGGCGGTTTTGCTGGCGGCGATTGTGGCTTTAAATCTGTTAGGATTGGTTGGAGTGGTGCTTGCCGCCCCCGTGCTGGCAACGCTCACTCTGGTGGGGAGGTATATCTTGCGCAAGATGCTCGATCTGGATCCCTGGCCGGAGCCAGAAGAGAGCGATGACGAGGATTACCTCCGCTGGAGAGAGTGGCTCGATGAGGGGTGGGGGCGGCTACGCACTTTTGGAAAAAAACTCAGTGCGCGCTTCAAGCGCGGCTGAAAGCTGCGAAATTATTCAAATACCCACTCGTCAACAGCTCGTCCCCATGTGACCAGTTCTTCGGGGCTGAACCACAGGGCGGTTTCTTTTTGCCCATTTTCCACCGAATCGGAGGCGTGGGTCAGGTTGCGACCAACTTCCAGGCCAAAATCGTGGCGCACCGAACCGGGGGCGGCTTCGGTGGGGCGGGTCGCGCCCATCGTCTGGCGCACGGCGGCCACCGCGTTTGGCCCTTCCCATACCATAGCCATCACCGGCGCCGAGGTGATATAGCGGATCAATCCCTCATAGAACGGTTTGCCTTTGTGGATGGCGTAATGGGTTTCTGCCAGCTCCTGACTGACCTGCATGAATTTTGCTGCGACTAGCTTGAGGCCGCGGCGCTCCAGGCGGCTGATGATCTCGCCGATCAGGCCGCGTTGCACGCCGTCGGGTTTGACGAGCACGAACGTCTTTTCCATTGAAAGTCTCCTTGTTTCACAAAAAGGTGACAGTCGCGACGGGCGCGGCTGTCACCTTGGTTTCTCGGTGGGGGATTGTACCAGATTTTACTGCATCTATACCAGGCGCTCGGCGCGGGAATAGGTGTCCAGTGCCTCTTGCAGACGATCCTGGCGCATGTAGGCGTCGCCTAGGGCTTGCAACACGTCCGCGCTGGCGGGGTAGCGTTGGGCCGCGTATTCCAGGTCGGCGACGACCGCGCCCAGGCGTTTCCCCTTCTTAATCAACTGCCCGTAGGTCTCCAGGGCGGCATCGACTGCCCCAGCTTCCAATTGCTGGCGAGCTGTTAGTTGACGGGCATGGTGTTCGTCTTCCGGCTGAACCGGCGGCGCGGCGGGTGTCGCCGCGGCCGTGGGGGTTGGTGGCGACGGTTCGGCGGGAGTTTCTGCGACGGTTGTGATGATTTCGGTGTGTTGTTTCAACACCTCGATGGCTTCCGCTTCCAGACCGGGTATGTTTAGCAACTCGTCGAAGCTCTGGTAGTGACCGTGTGCCTCTCGATAGGAGAAAACCAGTTGCGCTCTGCGGAAGCCCATCCCAGGCAAGCGTTCCAGCTCGACCAGGGAGGCGCGGTTGAGATCGAGCTTCTCGGTGGGCGGTGATTCCGCTGCTGGTTCTGTGGGCGCGGGAGATGTGCTTTCTGGCTGCGCCATCGCGGCAGCGATTTCCTCCCGTGAGGGGATGTCTTTGCCGAATTCGCGTATCCAGGTCGCGTCTACCGGGGGAGATTCCTCAGCGGCATCTTGTAACCATTCGGGGACGGCTTCTTCTGCTGAGGGTGTTTCCG
>WFTY01000020.1 GCA_015485245.1 Anaerolineales bacterium
GAAGAAGGCTACGGGCGGCTGGCTGAAATCCGTTCGAGCATGGGCGCGCACCTGACGGTTGAGATTCCAGAGTCGCCACTCGCTTTCAAGCCGCAGTCGGACGGCGCTCAGACGGGGGAGATATGACATAGGCGTAGATATGTACACAATGTATACTATTGACACAAGCGCGCCGGGCGGCTATACTGGAAACAAATAAGCAACGGAGGTTTGACCCATGCCCACCACTCTCGGCGCTCGTGAAGCCCGTCAGCGGTTTTCGGAACTGCTGGGGCGCGTCGGCTTCGCCAAAGAAAACATCATCGTGCAGCGTTCCGGCAAACCGATGGCTGTGCTCATCCCTGTAGATGTGTACGAACGGCTGATCGCCGAGCGAGAAGCCCGCTTCCAGGTGCTGGACCGCATCCGGGAGCGGCTGCCCGACATCCCCCCAGAAACCATCAGCGAGGACGTAGCGCAGGCCATCGCCGAAACCAGAACCGATTATGCTGCAGGTCGTTCTCGATAGCAATATCTTCGTCAGTGGGGTGATTACCCGGCGAGGAGCCGCCGCTCACCTGCTGGATTTATGGCGGGAGCGACGATTCGTGCTGGTGAGCGCAGAGCCAATCCTCGCCGAAATCGAAACCGTGTTGCGCCGTCCGCGGTTGAGAGAAAAGTATCACCTGCACCCGGAAGACATCGTGCAATTGATGGAACTGCTCCGCCGGGAAGCCCTTCTCATCCCCCTGTTGACCAACGTCTCCGGCACAATTCCGGCAGACCCCGCCGACGAAAAATTCCTGGCCTGCGCCGTGGACGGCATGGCCGACTATCTGGTTAGCGGAGACCGGCACTTACTGGATTTGGGGGAATTTCGCGGCACGCCTGTTGTCACCTTGAGGGCGTTTCTGGAAGTCCTGAGGGAGTAGTAGTCTCCCTCAACCGTGTTGGCAGCCTTGCGGGTTACCGTTTTACCGCCGAGAGCGCTGAGAACGCAGAGAAAACAAAAGATTCTCTGCGCACTCTGCGGTGAGAAAAAATGCACCAACGCAAAACCGGCAGACTACCTGGGGAAGTAGGAGTAGGGGAACAGGGATTAAGGATCAGGCGATTCGCCAAAGTGCTGCCTGACGGCATCGAGAAAAACTTCGGCATCACAGCGTCTGGCGCTCATAGCATCATTCATACAACCACACTCTCGCGCTGTACAGCCTGGAAGAAAGGAGAAGCTGTCATTCTCTCCAATGTCAACCGTTCTCGCTCTCCTCGGCGCGCAGGGCAGCGAAGTAGGCATCCGAGAGGCGGTTGATGGCGGTGATGAAGCCCTCGCCGCCGCGCTGGTGGCCGCGCCAGATTTCGGGAATCATCGTGCCGTGGTAGTCCTTGACGATGCGGAAGAAGCGCACCCAATCAATCCCACCGCGACCAATCTGCAAGCCCTCGCCGTCCAGGCCGGAGGCGTCCGAGAGATGCAGGTGCGAGACATACGGCAAGATCACCTCCACCTGCTCGTAGAAATCCACATCCGCCCAGTTGCAGTACAGTTTGTGATGGGAGGTATCGTAGCAGGTCATCAGCCCCATCGAGTCGAGGAAATCGCGGATTTCGTAAGTATCCATAAAGGCGTTGGTGTGCCACTGACCGCCGAAATACCACGGGTGCGGCGGCAGGTTTTCAATCAACAGTTCCACCCCGTCGAAATCCAGTTCCTCCACCGAGCGGCGCAGGTTGTCGTAGAGTCCCTTGCGGTCCTCGATGAAGTGATCCAGACTGGCAGCGCCAGGATGCACCACCACCTTTGGCGTACCAACGAAGTGCGGGGCCATATCCCGCGTGACGTTCACCGCCCGCTGCAAAATCTCCACCGAGGCGCGGCGGTGATCCTCATCGAAAGTGCACAGATCCACCAGATGATTACCCCAAAACTCCGGCGCGTGGACGACCAGTTGCACGTCCAGGTCGTCGCCGGGGTATTCGTCATCCAGGTCTTTATCGGTAAAATGAAACTCCAGCAGCGGCGGATTGTATTTCAACATCGGGCGGAAGTCGTTGAAGCGCACCACAAAGCCCCAGGTCATCGGCAGGGTGTGCTCCACATCCAGTTCCACGCGGCGCCCCAGGTCAACCGGCAGGAAGGGTTCATCGGCCTCGATGACGCGCTGGGCCACGCGCCCGATCAACTCGGTGTAGCGCTGGGGGGAAAGCCCCTGCCCTGGCCCTTTGACTGTCACCATCTCGCGGGTGATGGTCTCGCCGGGTTCGATGCGCCGCGTGGCGACCAGGCTCTTCGCCAGCACCTCGCGGTTGAGGATCTCGCCCATGGTGAAGTACTTCTCCTTGCCTGTGCCCAACGCCTGCATCACCTGATGGATGTCGCGCACCAGCTTCTTGAAGCCGTGCGGCTCCAGGCTGGCGGCATGGTCGGGGCCATCCATCGTGCGGTCGAGGGTGATGTGTCGCTCAATGATGCACGCGCCCAGCGCAGCGGCCACCGTGGAGACGGCGATGCCGCGCTCGTGTCCCGAATATCCCACCGGCACGCCAAACTCCCGCAAACGATCCATAAACCGCAGGTTGATATCGGGGAAGGAGGCCGGGTAAGCACTGTTGCAGTGTAGTAAAGCGAACTCAGCGTCCCGCTCCTTAAGAAACTCCACGGTGGTGACCACCTCCTCCCAGCGGGACATGCCGGTGGAGACGATCAGCGGCTTGCCTTTACCGATGAGGTAATCAATCAAAGGCAGGTTAATCATGTCGGCGGAGGCTACTTTGTATGCCGGCACACCGAGTGATTCTACAAAATCGGCGCTGTCTTCATCGAAGGCAGAGCACATGAAAGTGATGCCCTTTTTCTGACAATATGCCACAATCTTGTAGTAGTCCTCGTCCGAGAGTTCCACCTGTTGGAGGATGGGTAACAGGTAATTGAGATTCTTCTCGCCGACGTTGGCGTTATCGAGATATTTTTGCGGATACAGTTTCTTCAGGTTGCGCTTCTGGAATTTGACAGCATCCGCGCCGGCGTCCACCGCGGCATCAATCAATTCAAAGGCATATTGCAAAAAACCGTTGTGATTGACGCCGATCTCGGCGATGATATAGGGGGGATGACCGTCGCCAACCAGACGGTCGCCAATTTTAATTTCGGGCATGGTGTTCTCCGGGGGAAGGCAATCCAATAACAGGTGATTGGGTGATTGGATGACTTGTTACCTCGTCACCTTTTACCCAATCACCCTGATCTCAAACCCCAAATCGTCCAGGGTAATCTCACCGTTCTTCAGCAGGCGCTCAGCGCGCCGCCAGTCGTCGGGCGAGTCAATATCCACCCACTCGCTGGGGTCAATAATCAAGGGTAATATCCAGTCGCCGGTCATCGAGTTTTTCTCCATGATGGTATCCCTCCAGGCGGCGTCCACGTAACCGGTCTGCCAGTAGATTTCGGGAAGGGCCTGTCGCGGCTGGTTGTACGGTTCGTGCGGCACACCCAAATCCACGCCGATGGGCTGCATGAAACCATCCGGCCCAATGCGCCACATCTTGAAGGGATTCTGGAAAGGAACACAGACTGTACGCACTGCGTCAGCCTCAGGACGCTCGATCAGGCGAAAAACCGCCTGGTCAATGTGCCAGACGCGGCGGAAGGGCGACGTGGGGCGCAGTTGCACCACAATATCAGGGATATACCCTTCATGCTCTGCCAGCCATCCCAGCGCGTGCTGAAAGACGGGCAGATCAGGGGTATTATCCTGCGAGTGTTCGGCGGGGCGCAGGAAGGGCGTCTCCGCGCCATAACGCCGCGCCACGGCGGCGATCTCCTCGTCGTCGGTGGAGACGACCACGCGGTCCACCGTCTCGGCGGCCAGCCCCGCGGCGATGCTGTAGGCAATCAGCGGGTGACCGGCGAAATCGAGGATGTTCTTGCGGGGGATGGACTTGGATCCGCCGCGCGCGGGGATGAGGGCGAGAACCTGGGTGGTTTTCATCAGAAACTATTCAAGAATCCAGAGACGAACGGCAGACCGCGGTCGGTTGTCTGTTGTCACCTACCACACCGTCCAGCCGCCATCAACGATGAGATTCGCCCCGGTCATGTACCGGGAGGCGTCGGAGGCCAGGAAGAGGAGGGCGCCGTTCATCTCGTCCTTCTCCGCCATGCGACCGAGTACGGCGCGGGCGGAATACTTCCGCACGAACTCGTCATCCTGATTGTTGAACACGCCACCGGGCGTGAGCGCGTTGACGCGGATGTTCTTCCCAGCGTAGTAGGCCGCCAGATATTTGGTCAGCCCCAGCAGGCCGGCTTTGGTCACGGTGTAGTAGGCCGGTTTGAAGCGCGGCGGCGCGCCTTCGCGCTGATACAGGCGCTGGTCGGGAGCAGCGAGGCCGTAGATCGAGGCGATGTTGACGATCACACCGCCACCTTGCGCCAGCATCGGGCGGACGGCGGCCTGGCAGCACAACATCGCCCCGGTCAGGTTGACATCGAGGGCCTGCTGCCATAATTCGAGGGGGTAATCTTCGAAGGGGGTGGATAAGGGATCGGAAATCAGGGGTTGGGAATCAGGGGACGAGGCCTGTTCCCTGTTCTCTATTCCCTGCTCTCGGACTTTGGGATCGAGCGCGGCGCTGTTGACCAGGATATCCAGGCGGCCAAAGGCCCTCAAGGCGGAATCCACCGCCCGATGGACAGAATCCGCCGAGGTCACGTCGGTTGGCACGCCCAGGGCGGAGAATCCGCTTTGGGCAAGCGAATCCGCCAGGGCGCGCGCTGCGTCGCCATCCACATCGGCGATCACCACCGAGGCGCCAGCCTCAGCCAGCGTGCGGCAGAATTCCGTCCCCAGCAGCCCGACTCCGCCGGTGACCAGGGCGACGCGGTTTGTGAGAGAAAAAAGAGCGTTGCTCACCGTCTACTCACCGGATAAACCCCCGCTCGCGCAGGTACTCGATGATCTTGCGGGCGTTCTCTTCGGGGGTGGTGTCCACCGTGTCTAGCACCAGCTCGGGGTTGAGCGGCTCCTCATAAGGATCATCGATGCCGGTGAAGCCTTTGATCTCGCCGCGGCGGGCCTTGGCGTACAGTCCCTTGATAT
>WFTY01000021.1 GCA_015485245.1 Anaerolineales bacterium
CCGCCGGAGGGGAAATCCACCAGGAAGGGGTCCAGAAACCATGTCGGCCACAGAAGCGCTGTCAGGAAAGCGATGGTGCTGAGGATGGTGGGCAGGTTGAGACGATTGAGAGACGCCGCGAAGCGGTGGGGGGACTGTTTTTGCAGGTATGCCCCGTGGAAGATGACCGCGGCGTACATCAGCCCTGCCCCCAGAACAAGCAGGGTGTGGCCGGGGCTGACAGGCGCTTCCAGGTTGGTCTCGAAGCCGTAAATTTCATGCCAGGTCATATCCACACCTCCGCCGAGGCCGAACACCAGAAAGCCAAGCAAGGAGAGGAAGTACCCTTTGGGCAACCACTCGTGCAGGCTTTTGCCCGCCCGTCTGCGTCGCAGAATCTGAATTACCAGGGCTGCGCCGCCCAGTATCCAGCCGGCATAGAGGAGATAGTGACTCGCCACAAAAAACGACTCGATTTCAAAGCCGTGCTGGATGTGCTGTCGGGCATCGACTATACCCCCCAGCGACATGACAACAGCAAACAAAGTCATGATCCAGTGAAAAGCCATATGGGTTCTCCTTTGTCGATAGGGGGTATTTCGCATAAATTGTACCATGTTTGCCCGAAATGCAGCGGTGGCACGGGAGTGAGGTGCTTTTGCACCTGGCGCGAGGCCTGGAGCAGATACGCGCCGAGTAGGACAACTGCTCAGCAGTTGTCCTACAAAACCAACAGCGAAAACCAGATGCCCCTCAGGTTGAAGGGCATCTTCTCCTACGACACGCCGTAATCGGCGCTGTGCCATACATCGCCGTTCTTCTTCAGCCCGGCGCGGCGTAGAGATGACCAGGCGCGCCGGGCTGCGTGACCCCGCTGACGTGGATGTTCAAGCCACCATGCCGAGCACGGCCAGCAGCATCAGCATGGTTTCCAGTTTCCCGCCGCGGCTCAGGGCGCTTTGCAGCGCGGCGATCTGCGCGGCCTGTTCCGGGGTGGGCGGCCCGCCCTGAGAGGCGATTTGCCGCCCCAGCGCGCCGAGTTTTTTGGAGGCCGGCTCCTGTATCAGCAACCCGACCAACAGGGAGGCGATCCCGGCCAGCGCGCCCAGAGTGAGCGGCAGGCGGGTAGAAAACATCACCGCCGGATCGAAACCGCCGGAAACGGAAGCGTACATCCACAGCCCGGAGAGGATGGTCAGCAGGCCAGCGGCGCTCATCGCCCGGTTGAGCGGCCCGGCGGCAAGTTTTTGCATAAAGCGGCCGCCCTCCTGCCCCAGCGCGGCGACGGTCGGTTCGAGAATCAGGCCGATGAACAACGTGCTGCCCATCCAGAAGATGGCGGAAAGGATGTGAATCAGGCGTAAGAGGGTCATGTGTTGGCGTCTCCTTTCACCTGCGCGTTAAGCACCGGCTATGCTGTACAGGCATCCGCAGGGTCGCTGAACCAGAAGTGAATGGTCCAGTGCTCGAATTCCATGCCTGGGTGACCTTGCTCCAGGTGCTCCCAGGGAGGAGCGGGCTGCTCGCTCAGGCTTTCCAACTCGACGCCTATCAGATCACCGGCGGGATTGAACAGCAGCACCAGGGGGCCGGGCTGCTCGCCAGCCATCTGGATGAAATGGCGTCCCATTTGGGGGACGCATTCACCCGTATCGATCCAGCCCTGGGCCAGGGCATCTTCGTCGGTGGCGGGCAAACGGTCGAAGGCCCCATAGGTGGCGAACACGTCAGCGCCCGTTGAGGTCGGAGGAGCAGACAGCGCACTACACGCGGACAGGATCAGTCCCAGTCCACTGAAGAGGATGAGAGAAAATCGAACTCGGTTCATCATGGTAGTATCTCCTTTGGGTGTTTTACGCACAATACAACTCCGAATTGTGTGAGTTTCCTCCATCATAGCGGCTGAGGCGCTTGCTGTCATGATGCTGGCGTCCTGTTCTGGTTTGGGACATTTTGTCCCTCTCGCTCCAGACGCGCAAAGCCGCGCGGACTGCTCCGCGCGGCTTTGGTTTTCGTTGGGGCTTTAGATGACGCGGGGGATCAGCCGCGCCAGGCGGCGATCATCAGCGCCAACCAGCCGAGGATGAGGAACGCGCCCCCCAGGGGTGTAATCATCCCCAGGCTGATCCCCTTGAAGGTCAGGTTGCCCTTCAGCACCAGGGCGTACAGACTCCCTGAAAAGAACACTGTCCCCAGGATAAAAAACCATCCCCCTGTGCTCAAGGTGGCAGTGCGATTCCACCATTGCGTGATCGCCCAGGCAATGAGCATCAAGCCCAGTGCGTGGTACATCTGATAGCGCACAGCCTTTTCCCAGGTGGCTAGTCGTTCGGCCGTGACGATGGAGCGCAGCCCATGGGCGCCAAACGCTCCGGCGGTCACGCCCAGGGCGGCAAACAGTGAACCAATGACGAAAAAGAACCGTTCCATAATGGTACTCCTTAGCGATCCGGTCGGCGAGTAACCTGATTGTAACTTAAAACGTGGTGTTGCGATTCCCCCCAGGGGATGTGTAAGACGAAGGATAAAGCATTCGGTCTCACGGGTTGGATGAACCCATGAGACCGAGTTGTTTTGCGCGAGGAGTTGGAATTTATGCTGCCAGTTTCCTTTTGTGAAGGGATGGCGGGGTTGCGCGCCCCGTTCTTTGGGGGGCGCGCAACAATCGCCTGACCCCGCCAGCCAGGAGGGCGCTGCCGCCGAGGATCAGGGGGATGTTCAGCACCAGGACGAGGTTGAAGCCATCCAACATGTGACTGGGGCCGGCCCAAAGCGGCGTGGTGAGGGTGAGCGCTCCCGCCAGGATCATCGCGATCCCGGCGCCGGTGTTGGCGACGTCATCCTGCCCTGCCGCGGGAGGAGTGACCTTGTCACGGATGCCGGGGATGCGCAGCAGCAGGAAGAAAAGCAGGGTGAAAATTGTCAGGTAGAAGCGGATGTCGGTGGGCATGGTGCTGCCTCGCAACCGCTGGGAAAAATACATTTTTACGCCAGCCGTGGCGAGGCCCAGGAGCAAAGCGCCGATCGCGGCGTTGTACGCGCGCTTCTTGCCCCGGATCATGCCGACGAACGCGCTCATCCCGATGAAAGCGGCCAGAAACGTGAAGATGGTGGCTACCTGATAAACGCCTTTATACGGGGCGATGACAGCCAGGCGGGTGTACTTCTCCGGCCACCAGGAGATGCATACTGAGCCGACAGCGCCCAGCAGGGTGAGTATGGCGGTGATGCCCATCAAGATGTAAGCGATGATG
Source organism: Anaerolineales bacterium (assembly GCA_015485245.1). Lineage (GTDB taxonomy): Bacteria > Chloroflexota > Anaerolineae > Anaerolineales > UBA11858 > J130. The sequence goes on from WFTY01000021.1 coordinate 3,234, forward strand.
CGTAGCAGTTTGCCCATGGTATGAAACCTCGGTTGTTGCAGGATGGCTGGTTTATCAGCGAAGTGCGAACCCGGCTACAAAGGCAGCAGTCATGGCCAGCAGGAGACCGGGCAGAACGGTGAGAATCGTTTTTTGCGGCAGGATGGGCTTGCCAATTTTCAGGAAGGTTAACAAAATGCCACCCAGCCCGATCAATGCCCCACCGATGCCCACCCAGGCGAAGCCGCCGGGGGTCACGCCGCGCAGGCTCAGAAAAATAGGCAGCAGGAAGATGAGTAAGCCAGCGACGCTGTGGATGAAGGCCAGCGGGATCACCGCCTTGGCGCCACGAGTTTTGAGACGTGTATATATAATGATGAGAAACCCCACCCCGGCGAAGGCCAGATAGCCTGTTTTCCAGGCGGGCAGGTATTCTGCCACCAATCCTGTTGAGAGGCTGAGGGGGATGATGGTTGAGATGATGACCACCAGGGGGCTGTTGAGCACTTCAAACCCCATGATGATGAGCAGCAGCCCGGCCACTAACAAGACGCCGAAAGCAATGGTGTAACTCAGCAGCGCGAACAGCGTGACCCCTTCCATCCCTGCAGTGATCTGGTAAGCGGCCAGCAAACCTGTAATCAGTAGCAGGGTGCGGTCGAGTATGCTGATAGATTTCATTGAAATCCCTCCGACGCACAGCTAGAACATTACCAGCACCATAGCGCTGAGCATGTAGAAGGAGGCGTATTTGAATAATCCGAAGTTGGTTTGTTCCGAGGGCTTGACCATGCTGCTGATCGCCAGGAATAACAACCCCGCGGAGAGCACCGCCATCAAGCGCAGGTAGCCCCATGACGTGCCAAGCCCGTAAGCTGCCGCGCCCATTGCTATGGCTGCCAGGACGCTGGAGATCGCGATGGTGGCGCGGGTGAAACGGAATCCATAGGTGGATGGGAACGTCGGGATCCCGGCGGCTTGGTAGTCTTTGTGATAGCGCATCGAGAAGGTCAGGATGTGCGTGGGGATCCAAAACAGAATTGCGGCTGCCAGGGCGATGCCCACCCAATCGATCTGCCCGACCCCCAAGGCACGCCCGGCCATTACTGGCATGGCTCCAGAGATGCCGCCCCACACGATGCTCCAGCAGGTGCGGCGCTTTAGCCAAAAGGTGTAAACAACTACATCAAAAAACAGGCCGGCAAAGACGATGATGCCATAGAGCCGGTCGATCATCAGGGCCCAGGTGAGTCCCAGGATGGAGAGCGCTAAGCCAAAACCGAGGGCCTGCGCGGGGGAGATCTTCCTCGCGGGAAGAGGGCGCAGACAGGTGCGATCCATGCGGGCGTCAATGTCCCTGTCATACCACATGTTGAGTACAGTGGAGCCGCTGATTGTCAGAAACAGGCTGCCCGCCACACCGAACAAAGTCCCCAGGTTGAAGATCGGGCAGCGGCTGCTCGTATACCCAGAAATTCCGGTGATCAGTAACAGACCGGTTTGCAGGCTTTTGATGAGCGGCCAATATTTTTGGCGGAACATGGAGATATATGCGCGTATTGGGGTCATGGTTTGTCCCTGTTAGGTTGCCAGGCAGGGCAGACAGGCCGTCAAGTACGCCCGTCTGCCTTGCCTGGCTGGTTTATTGATCTCTCGCGCAGCGGAAACCGACCTGAGGGCTGTAGTACCATGGGCCGGCACTGTTGTTCTTCCAGACGCGCAGGTCAACCTCATAGGAATAGAAACTGCCGCCGCGCATGTAGCGATAATGCTGGTCGGGGTAGTCATCACCCATCCACTGCCACACGTTTCCGGCCATGTCATAAAGGCCGTAAGGGCTGGGCGAATCCAGCGTTTCGTAACCTTCGTAGGTCTTGCCGTTGTAAAAGCCAACCGGCGTGGTGTTGCCGAGTTTGCCAAACATCTTCTCGAAGAGGTCGAAAGACGAGTAGTAGTTGGCGTTGTTGGGGTGGATTTCCTCGCCCCAGGGGTAGGGGCGTCCGTGCCCGTTGGCGTCCACCTCGGTGCCGCGCGCGGCTTTTTCCCACTCAATCTCTGTGGGCAATCGCCAGCCGTAGTATTGGCAGTAGGCGTTGGCGCCAAACCAGCTGACCATCGTCATGGGATGGTTGGTGTAGGCTTCGATGGGCGAGAACGCCCCTCCCTCGTAGCGGATGCGCAGACCTTCCGCAAAGGGGACATAGAGGTAATCGCCGGCGTCAATGGGGAATTCGTGGTCGTAGCCATCGAAGGGATCGCCAGGATAGAAACCACCGACGCCCTCGTCGTTTTGCACCACCTCGCCGATCTGGGCTTCGAATTCACCTATGTAGATGTCGCCGTCCGCCAGGGCTGTGTTCAAAAAAGCGGCATACTGTGCGACGGTGACGTCGGTGACCATGATCTCGTAGTCATAATCCACCAGCGTCATAGCATCATGCTGCCCGTAGGGAAATTCGCCCGCGGGGATGGTGACCCAGGAGTCGGGATCAATACCGGTGTCGATGTAGGGCGGGTCGATGGTGCTGATGCTGGGGGCCGGGCCGCAGGCGGTCAGCAATAAAGCGGCGGCGAGAGCAACGATTGCACGCTTCATTCTGACACCTCCTCGATGATGGCTTTGAGTTCTTCCAGTTTGCGTTGCTGTTCCTCTAGTTCGGCTTTGGCGGCTGCCTTTTCTTCTTCGAGGTATTCCTGTCGCCAGAAGCCGTTGGCGCGGAACAGGTCGTACAGCCGCCAGATCATAAAGATCGCCAGCGCAACCAGCACCATGGCCAGTCCAAAGTCCATCAACAACATGACGGTGTTAACCAACGGCTGCTGATTGATCTCGTCCACGAAGAGGCGCTTCATGGAAAAAATAGTCGCTGAGGCGAAGGCGAGATCCGACATGATGATGATCGTCCAGCCGTACCATTTTCGCGCTTTACCTTTCAGCCTGGAGATATCGCCGTAGTAGAACAGGATGATGGTGGCGATCAAGGCGGCCAGGATGTGCCAGTGCCCGGTCAGGGTGATGCGCTCTTCGCGGTGCGGCCAGACGCGGAAGATCTCGTCCAGCTTGACGGCCATGAAGATGCCTACCCCGCTGACGGTGAAGTTCATGAAGACCATCTGCCAGCCGGGGCCAAACTTGAGCGGGTCGCGCAGCAGCGCACCGATTTTCTGGAAGAAAGTCGGTTTCTGGATGCCGGCTGTGCCTTCTTTTATGAGTTTATCCCAACTGAAAATCACGTACATCAGAGCGGCCAGCATTACGAACACCGACCCGACGTAAATGGTGATGTGCGCCCAGGGCAACCAGACGACGGAGAGCGCGCCAGCCGTGATGACAACCGTGCCAAAACCCATCAACGGCATCGCGATCCGATGGAGGATGCCCTTGAAATCCATCCAGCGCCCGACAATCAGGGTGATAGCGATGGCGATCAGCGTCAGCATGATGTGCAGATGGCCGATGATGGCTTTTTGCAGCACCAGCTTGTGCGGCACGCGGATCAGGTCTTCGGCGAGGAAGGTTTCGTGCCCGTTGCCCCAGTATGAGCCGGTGATGGCGCCAAAAGAGGCTGAGATCAGGGTAGAGACGGCCATGACAAAAAAGGCCATGCGCTCCAGATCGATGCCGTTTTTGGTGTGTGCGTAGGGCGAATCGGGCGGCAGGCGATATTCCTTTTTCCAGGGCCATAGCGCGGCTGTCAGCAGCAGCCCGGCGAAGAACACCAGCGACAGACCGAGGAGGAATAACCCATGAAAGACGAAATTGCGCCCGAAATAGCCGAAGGCAAGCCCGAAGATCACCACGGTCAGGTAGCCGATAGTGATCGTCGCGTTGATGGAGACTTGCTCGTGCCGTTTCATGGGCAGTAAACTGGTGATGAAGTAAACTTCAATGGCCAGGATGGCCATGGCGATGGTGTGATAGAGCAGGATGATACGACCTTCCCGCTCTGCCGGCACCAGTTTCATGCCAAGGAGTTTCACCGTGATGTCACGAACGCCCCATTCAACCATGGGGCCAGAGAGGGTCCCCCAAATTGCGGTGATCAACGCGACCGTGGCGATAGCGACCAGCGTCAATCCTCGGGTGGAGCAGAAAAGGTAATTCCAGCGTTGCTTTAGTGCTTTCATGAGCACTCCTTTGAAGGGGGTGTAGATGGCTCTAAGGCGAGGCCGTTGTGCGGGCCGGACGGGTGATTGGGGGAAAGGTTCTGTTAGAGACCTCGCTGCCAATCACCCGTCACCCGATTGCCTGAGGCTTTTATTTGTCTTTGAAGTCTTGCATGAAGCCTCCGGCAAAGGCCAGGGTCATCAGCAGGAGCAATGGGGCCAGGATGGTGAAGACCAGGCTTTGCGTAAAGATGCCGAAAAGCGGCTTCCCCGCGATAGTCAGGGAGGCCAGGGCAAGCCCGCCGATGCCGATCAGCGCGCCGCCGATTCCCACCCAGAAGAAGCCCTTGGGGGCTTTCCCCGCTTTCTCAGCAAAGATCGGCCCCAGGAAGATCACAAACCCGGCCACGCCGTGGAAGATGGGCACCGCGAACTTCTTGAAGCCCATGTTGCCGATGCTGGTCACGGCGATGGCCAGAAAGCCGATCAGAGCGAACCAGGCGAAGGCCTTCTTCCAGGAGGGATAAAACTGATTGGCTACGCCCAGGGAGATGCCCAGCGGGATCAGGCTGGCGACGGGCAGGATGAAAGGCGAAAGCGTCGTGCCGCCCATTCCCAGAATGCCGTATCCCAGGAAGATCAGTAGCAGGCCGGAAACCAGGAGAACAAAAAAGCCCATCATGTAGTACATATCATGAAGGGCTTTTTCTTTGCTGTAGCGGTTAAAAAACCGCCAGCCAAGGTATGCGGCCACAAGACCGGTGAGTAAAAGGATGAACTGGTCAAACAATAACATGGCAGGCTCCTTTCATACATTTGTGCAACCGGCTGTGATGGCCTGTTGCTAGCTTCTTGTGTTCATTGTGTCACAAAGTGAGCCTGTTGTATGTGATTTTAGTCACATAAGGAGCCTCGCCGCTTTATCTCTCCGCCAGCATTCATGTGGACAAAAGCTCGGCCAGCTTTTCTTTTGAGGCCGAGGCCACCTCGGCGTGCAGGCTGTTGCCGTGGGAATCCATGGTCACCACGACGGGGAAATCCTTGACCTCGATGACCCACATCGCCTCGGGGACGCCGAAATCGAGCTTGTACACGCCATGAACCTTCTTCACAGACTGGGCGATTAACGTGGCTGCCCCGCCAACCGCGTGGAAGTATACCCCCGGTACTTCCTGACAGGCTTGCAGAGTCTTGGCGCCCATGCCGCCCTTGCCGATCACGCCCTTGAGGTTGAAATGGCGCATCACGTCACCCTGGTAGGGTTCCTCGCGGATGCTGGTTGTCGGCCCGGCGGCGACGAATTTGTAATCGCCGGTCTCCAGCCCGGCGACCACCGGCCCACAATGATAGATGACCCCGCCATCCAGAATCGGTCTGATGGCCTCGTACACTTCCAGGTCATCGCCCTGAGGCTGTCGGGTTTTCTTGATGAAGGTCTCGATCATCCATTTGTGCACGGCATCACGCCCGGTGAGCATGATTCCGTTCAGGGCGACCGATTCGCCCACTTGCAGGGCGCGGATTTCGTCGTCGGGGATGGGGAGGGTGAGTTGTTTCATAGCAGATTCTCCTTGATGAGAAATGACCGTGGACGGTAGACCGCAGACCGCGGCCCCTCGTCTGTCGTCCATTTACTTCAGATACTTCTTCACCAGCAGCTCCAGCCGCTGGCTCGTCTCTGCGGGAATCACCTTCGGGTCAGTGATCAGCGCTGTCGCCAACGCGTCGCCGCAATGGCAATCATGTTCCTGGGACAGATTTCTCGCCAGGTTGCGGATGGCTTCCTGGGCCAGGGTTGTGTTCTGGTTGAGGATTTTGATCACCATCTCGACAGAGACGGGGTCTTCGCTGACGTGCCAGACGTCGTAATCGGTGACGTGCGCCATCACAGCGTAGCACATCTCGGCCTCGCGCGCCAGAAAAGCCTCCGGCGAGGTGGTCATCCCGATGATGTCCATGCCCCAGGCGCGAAAGGTGTTGGATTCGGCTTTGGTGGAGAACCGCGGCCCCTCGATGGTGATGAATATCCCACCGCGGTGAATCATCGCTCCGGCTGCCTTCGTGGCCTCGAAGAGCTGAGCCGAGAGGTCCGGGCAGAACGGCGATGAGACGTCCACGTGAGCGACCATGCCTTCGCCAAAGAAGCTTCGCTTGCGTTCTCTGGTGAAATCAAACAACTGATCCGGGATGACGATGTATCCCGGAGCGAAATCTTCGCGCAGCGAGCCGCAGGCGCTCACGCTGACGATCCGCTCTACACCGAGGGATTTAAGCGCGTAGATATTGGCGCGGTAATTGACCTCGCTGGGGGAGATGTGGTGGCCGATGCCGTGGCGGGCGAGAAATGCCACCGGCAGGCCCTCCAGTTCGCCGACGATCACCGGCGCGCTGGGTTTGCCAAATGGGGTATCCAGGTCGTGCTCTTTGGTGTTTCTCAGGCCGGGCATGCTGTAAAGCCCGGAGCCGCCGAGGATAGCCAGGGTGGGGCGAAGTGTCATAATTGTTCCTCCGCGTGATTATCGTCCGGGGGGGTGAAGAACTCCAGGTAATCATCCAGGTCGCGGATTTCAGTGGCATCGGTGGGGCCGGTGCTGCTCGCCGGTTGGTGCAGGTTGGCGGTGATCAGATGTTTGCTAGCTGCCCCCTGGCCGAATATCAACGGCACACCGCCGATGGAGATTACGTCGCCAGGTTCGAGGAAGGCGTGCTCCACCCGCTCCCCGTTGACGGACGTGCCGACGGTCGAGTGCAGATCAATCAGCAGATAACGCCCCTCGGCGTGCCGTATCTGGGCGTGATGCCGCGAGACATGCGGGTCGTTGATGATGATGTGATTGTTCCCCTTGCGACCAATGCTGATGATGGGTTTATCTAGCGAGACCACGCGTGCGCCGTCAACGATCAAAAAGCCTATCGATGCAGGCGGGGAGGGTGTTTCGGCCATGATGTTATCCTCCGGGCGCGCTTTCTGCTGCGATCACCAGTTCAGCCTCTCCACAGCGAATTTTATCACCAGAAACCACAATCGTCGCTCTGGTCAGGGGCGCGGCGTTCAGAAATGTGCCGTTGGTGGACCCCAGGTCTTCGATCCACCAGTGCCCTTGCCGAAAGAACAACCGGGCGTGTCGGGCGGAGATGGTGTTTGATGGCAGATGACACTGACTTTGAGGGGAGCGGCCGATAATTACTTCGGGCAGGGTGTATTGCTGGCTGAAGGTGTTTCCCTCCAGGGTGATGGATACATACAGTGGGGGGATGGTATCCTCAGAGGGGCGTGGCGCTTGCTTCAGGTCGCGCCACAACACCCAGATTGCCAATCCGAAGAAGGCATACAGCGCCCCCGCCATCAGGAGGCGCAATCCCAGGAAGATGATCTCGCTCATAGCACTGTGCCTCGCGTGGATTGCTCATCCTCTGGGTCGGGTGAGGGGGTGTGCTTGTGCGTGGGGGTACTGGGGAGCGGTTCATCCTGGGCATAAACCAGGGGGATTCCGGCTAACGAAATCACGTCGCCGGGGTGCAGGGCGCGATGCACGATGCGCTCGCCGTTTATGAATGTGCCTCCGGTGGATTCCAGATCGAAGATGTGATACTTGCCTCCCTGGGCGCGCAGTTGGGCGTGATAGCGCGAGACGCGCGGATCGCCGATCACCAGGTCGTTATCGCTGCGTCGGCCGATGTTGACCACGCGGTGTTCCAGGTTGAAGATCTGACTGCCGTTGACGATGAGGAAGGCGTTGGCTGGAGGCGGGGAGGCGTCCTCGTCGTCAAAATGGATTTCCATAGCGTGAGTCTCTTCTGGAGGGGCAGTGTCGTCAGATGCGGTCACGCGCAGCTCCCCGGGGGTGAGAGTGGCATCGGGGAGAAGCGTCAGCGCTGGTGGATTCTGAAAGGACAGACCCTCTTGTTCTGCAGAGCGTTGCAAGCCGCGCGCCAGATCAGCAGCGAAGTGGGTTTCCCCCGCCAGTTGCCGGTGATCGTTTGGGTGGAGGTGAATCTGAAAACTTGATGGCATTTGATAAGGGGCTTCTCTTTGCGCCGCCAGGTTCAACTTCAGCGCCTCCATCAGGCGTTGCAGCAGCTCTTCCTTGCTCAGGCGCGCGGGGAGCAAGCCCGCGAGCCGCTCCTCAATCAGCGTTTGCAGGCGAGCTTCCAAATCATCCAGCTTCTGAGTCAGGCTTTCCATGCGATGGTTCATGTGCGCGACCCGATTATAGAAGAGAGATGGATAAAGGGCAAGTCTGTTAAGGTATACTGGAAATATGGAAGCGCGGAGCGGTTATTGTGAGATTGAACACACCGCCGATTGGGAACTGCACGTCTGGGCGGCGGATATGCCCGCTTTGCTGGAACAGGCGGCCCGCGGCATGTACGCGCTGATGCGCGCGCACCCGGCCCCCGGCGGGGAGCGCCAGGGCCGCGAGTTCATCCTGCCCTTTGTGGACCGCGAATCCCTGCTGGTGGATTTTCTCTCCGAGTTGCTCTTTCTCACCGAGGAGGAAAACCTGCTCTTCGACGAATACCACCTCAACCTGGATGCCGAGCGCCTGCACGCCCGCGTGGTCGGCGCGCCGCTGGCGTCGCTGGCGAAGGAGATCAAAGCGGTGACGTTCCACCGACTGGCAGTGTGCGAGACGGCGCGCGGGCTGGAGGTGAATGTGGTGTTCGATGTGTAGACGACAGACGACGGACGGCAGACGACGGGCCGCGGCTTGCCCTGAGCAGGGTCGAAGGGTCTGTCGTCCGCCGTCCGCGGTCAGCCCGGAGGTAAATAAATGGTGCAACTTGTCAATCTCAAGCGAATCAGCGATTACGAGTGGGAGATTCCGGCCTCCTACCGCCAGGATATGCGCGTGCCGGTGCGGATATTCGTCTCTGAGAAACTACTCAAAGAAGCGCTGCGCGACAAATCGCTGGAGCAGGCGGTCAACGCCGCCACGCTGCCCGGTCTGGTCGGCCATGTGGTCGTCATGCCGGATATGCACCAGGGCTATGGCTTCCCCATCGGCGGGGTGGCCGCCACGCGCTACCCGGACGGCGTCATCTCCCCTGGTTCGATAGGCTATGATATTAATTGCGGCGTGCGGCTGCTGGCCTCGCAAATTCCCTACGAGGAGGCCGCGCCGTATATGGACGACCTGGCCAGCGCGCTGAACCGCTACTGCCCCAGCGGGGTGGGCAAAGGCGGGCGTCTCAAACTGAGCGAGAAGGAACTCGACCGCCTGTGCGTGGAGGGGGCGCGCTGGGCGTTGAGCAAGGGCTACGCCACGCCGCAGGATTTACGCCGCACCGAGGAGGGCGGCCAACTCAAAGGGGCCGACCCCGGCAAGGTGAGCGCGCGCGCCAAAAAACGCGGCCTGCCGCAGATCGGCACGCTGGGGGCCGGCAATCACTTCATCGAAGTAGACATCATCGAGGAAATTTACCATCCCCAGGCGGCGGAGGCCATGTGGCTGAGGGAAGGCCACCTGGCGCTGCAAATCCACTGCGGCTCGCGCGGCTTTGGGCATCAAATCTGCTCGGATTACGTGCGCCAGTTCCAGGGGGCGGTCAAACGTTACGGCATCCAACTGCCCGACCGGGAACTGGTCTGCGCGCCGATGAATTCGCCGGAAGGCGAGGCCTACCTGGCGGCCATGCGCTGCGCCGCCAACTACGCCTTCGTCAACCGGCAGGTGCTGGCGCACTGGGCGCGGCAGGCCTTCGAGGAGGCTCTGGCGGGCAAGGTGGCGAACCCGTTTTTGCACCAGGTCTACGATATCGCCCACAACATGGGCAAGATCGAAACCCACGAGGTGGAGGGGCGGCGCATGAAGGTGTGTGTGCACCGCAAGGGAGCGACGCGCGCCTTCGGGCCGGGGTTCGAAGGTCTGCCGGAGGAATACCGCGCCATCGGTCAGCCGGTGCTGGTGCCCGGCTCGATGGGCACGGCCTCGTGGGTGCTGGTGGGCACCGAGGGCAGCATGGCGCGCTCGTTCGGCTCGACCTGCCACGGCGCGGGACGGGTGATGAGCCGCCGCAAGGCCAAAAAACAGATTTGGGGCGAGGATTTGCGCGCCGAACTGGAAGCAAGCGGGGTGCGCGTGCGCGCCGGTTCGCTGGCCGGGCTGGCGGAGGAAGCGCCTCAGGCCTACAAGGACGTGGACGCGGTGGTGGAGACCGTCGCCGGGGCGGGCATCGCCCGCAAGGTAGCCCGCCTGCGCCCGGTGGCGGTGGTGAAGGGGTAGCGGGGCAGGGAGCAGGGATTGGGAACTACGGCCTGTTCCCAAATCCCTGCTTCCTAAAGCATCTCAAACCGCGCCTGGAAGAAGCGCAAATACTCCGGCTCGTAGACCATCTTCAGGCCGCGGGTTTGCTCGCGCTGATCGTACACTGCCTTGATGCTCTCGGCCACCACGTCCATGTGCGCCTGGGTGTAGACGCGCCGCGGGATGGTCAGGCGGGTGAGTTCCAGGGCCGGGTAGCGGTGGTCGCCGGTTTTCGGGTCGCGCCCCGCGCTGACGATGCCGCGCTCCATCGAGCGCACGCCGGAATCCAGGTAAAGTTGGGCGGCCAGCGTTTGCGAGGGGAATTGATCCTGGGGGATGTGGGGGTAAAAGCGTTTGGCGTCCAGGAAGATGGCGTGGCCGCCAATCGGCTCGACGATGGGGATGCCCCAATCGAGCAGCAGTTTGCCCAGATAGCGCACCTGACGCACGCGGGCGGCCACCTGGTCATCCTGCACACCCTCGGCGATACCGATGGCTAAGGCTTCCATATCGCGGCCCGCCATGCCGCCGTAGGTGTGCAGCCCCTCGTAGACCACCACCATGTTGCGGGCTTTCTCGGCCACATCCGCGTGGTTGACCGCCAGCCAGCCGCCGATGTTCACCAGGTTGTCCTTCTTGGCGCTCATCCAGGCCCCATCGGTGTAACTGCAAAATTCTTTCAGAATCTCGGCGATGGATTTGTCGCCGTATCCTTCCTCGCGCTCCTGGATGAAGAAGCAGTTCTCGTACATGCGGGTGGCGTCCAGGTAGATGCGGATGCCGTGGCGGTCGCAGAACTCGCGCAGCGCCTTGACGTTCGCCATGCTGACCGGCTGCCCGCCCGCCATGTTGACCGTCCCCGCCAGGCTGACGTAGGGGATGTTCTCCGCGCCGACCCTATCCACCAGGGCTTGCAATTTATCCAGGTTTACGTTCCCCTTGAAGGGATGCTGGCTGGTGGGGTCGTGGGCTTCGTCAATAATCACATCCACAAACGTGCCGCCCGCCAACTCCTGGTGCAGGCGCGTGGTGGTGAAGTACATATTGCCGGGGATGAAATCGCCCTTTTGGATGACGGCCTGGCTGATGAGATGCTCCGCCCCGCGCCCCTGGTGGGTGGGGATGACGTACTTGTAGCCGTAATAAGTCTGGATGGCCTCTTCCAGATGGTAAAAGTTGCGGCTCCCGGCGTAGGCTTCGTCGCCGAGCATGATGCCCGCCCACTGGCGGTCGCTCATCGCGCTGGTGCCGCTGTCGGTCAGCAAATCAATGTAGACATCTTCCGAGCGCAGCAAAAAGGTGTTGTACCCGGCTTCGGCGGCGGCTTGCTCGCGCGCTTCACGGCTGATCATGCGAATGGGTTCGACCATCTTGATCTTCCAGGGTTCGGCCCAGGAACGGCGGCCAAATTGCTGGCCCATGGTCTGGTAGTGGGGTTTGGACATAGGGACTCCTTTGGGGGATTGGGGATTTCGGGTGTCAGGTATCAGGTATCAGGTATCAGGTATCAGGTGTCAGGAGAGGGGCTTGCTTCCAGTTCCCTGATTCCTGATCCCTGATTCCTGTGTGCCTTCCACCGCCACCACCGTCGTCGCTTTGACTTCGCGCAGCACCACGCTGGTGTGGATTTGCGCCACGCCGGGGATGGGCGTCAGCCGGTTGACGAGGAAATCTTCCAGGTCTTCGGAGTTGCGCGCCAGCACTTTGAGCAGGTAGTCGTAATCGCCGGTGACGAAGTGGCACTCCAGCACTTCGGGCATCTCCCGAACGGCCCGGTGGAAGGCGTTGATTTTGGCGTTATCGTGCAGTTGCAGGCGCACATGGACGAAGCACAGCATGTCGTAGCCCGCCCGCTTGCGGTCCAGCAGAGCAGCGTAGCCGCGAATCAGGCCGCTCTCCTCCAGACGGCGCACGCGGGCGTGAGTCGCCGGGGGCGAGAGGTTGACGCGCCGCGCCAGTTCGGTGATGCTGATACGGCCATCGGCCTGCAGTTCGGCCAGGATGCGTTGGTCGAGGGAATCGAGAGGTGCGTTCATGGAAGAGTATCAAAGGGTGCGTATCTTGTGCTC
>WFTY01000022.1 GCA_015485245.1 Anaerolineales bacterium
GCATCGTAGAACCCCGGCAGGGTGACGCGCCCTTGATCGTCGTGCATTCCGGCGATCAGTTCGGCCATTACCTGGGCGGGGTTGTGGATGGTTCCTCCAAACACGCCGGAGTGCAGGTCATGGTCGGGCCCCCACAGGCGTAGCTCAAAGTAGGCCAGACCGCGCAGGGCGTAAGTGATCGTGGGCAGGTCAGGGGCGGTCATGCCGGTATCCGGGTTGAGGGCGAAATCGCAGGCCAGCAGGTCTTTGTTCTGCTGGATGAAAGCTGCCAGGTTCGGCGAGCCGATTTCCTCCTCGCCCTCGATGATGAACTTGACGTTGACCGGCAGCGTTGATGTTTTTGCAATCGCTTCCACCGCGTTGATCGTCGCCGTCACCTGGCCTTTCATGTCGGTAGCGCCGCGGGCGTACAGGTTCTCGCCGCGCACCTGCGGGTCAAACGGCGGCGTTTCCCACTTGTCGAGCGGTTCGGCGGGTTGCACGTCGTAATGGCCATAGATCAATACCGTCGGCGCGGCGGGGCCGGCCTCCAGCGCTTCGCCGTAGACGACGGGATGGCCTTTGGTGGTGATAATCTGCACCTGGCGCATCCCCGCCGCCCCCAGGCGCTCAGCGACCCATTCCGCGGTTGTGCGCACATCTGCGGCGCGTTCAGGATCGGTGGAGATCGAGGGCAGACGCGCAAATGCAATCAGTTCGGCCAGGAAGCGGTTGTGCTCCTGGCGGAGATATTCAATCGCCTGGTTTCTGGCATCGGTCATGGTTGTTTCCTCCAGGGGAGTCATTTGTCTTTGCCGGAATCTTTGTACACAGAGAGCAGATCGCCCAGCAGTTTATCCCGTACCCAGGGGACGAAGTGCTTCACTTCGTCAAATTGCAAGGCGGTGGCCCACACCTGGGAGCGGTAACGGCTGGCATCGCAGCCATCCGCCGGGGTGACGTAGTTGCCATCCATGTAGACATGAGTTTGCCCTTCATCGTGCGATACGCCGGTCACGAATAACGTGGATGGGTAGGTGGCGTTGTACAGGCTGCCAAAATAGCGCCCGGCGCGGAAGAGGGAGTTAAGCGCGATGGTCAGGTCGGTCGCCAGGTCGCCCGTGCGCACGTTCCCCGACCAGAGCCTCACCAGGCTGTCGCCGCAGCCGATCGGGCCGTCGGTGCCGATCTGCACCATGTAAATCAGGATGGCGTTTTCGGGGATGAAATTCGGAGGCAGGGGCGTGACGGTCGCCGTAGGCGTGTCTGTGGGGATAGGCGTCTGCGTTGGCGTTGTGGAAGGGCTGGCGCTTGGCGTTGGGCGGGCGGTCTGGGTGACGGTCGCCGTCGCCGAGAGCACCGCCTGGGCTGTCCCGGTTGCCTCAGCAAAAATTCTCCCCGCTGCCGCAGTGATTGTGGCGGCGATGTTGGGGGTGTTGGTAGGGCTTGTGCCCAAAAGCGGGTTCTGCGAGCCGCATGCGGTGAGCCACATCGCCGCGAGAGCGAGGATAATCAAGTGTTTTAGACGCATTTTGCTGGCGTAATTGTCCTGAGTGTGAGCTTGAGAGCTGATTATACGACTTTTTGGAGAATGTGGGAGGTAGCTTTCCAGAAACCTGATCGCAACACTTCTCACCTTACATTTTTGTTAAGGCTTTCGGTACCTTTGGGCTATTCCTTATCTGCTGGCGATCGTGTAAGGTTGGTGCGGTCGCGGTGCCGTTTCTGTGGGCGCTGTGACCGGCCTGGTGCTTTGCACCCTCCCCAAGGCTTTTGAGCCGCGCTTGATGGGGGGATGGGCAGATGATTTTCTTCAAGATTCTAGGAGGAAGTAAATGAAAAAGTTTACCTGGATTGCACTGGTATTAGCGTTGAGTGTGGCGCTTTCAGCTTGTGCTTTGCCCAACAGTGGGGAAGCGGATGGTGGCGGGGATGCCGCGGTTGCTGTTGTCCCAACGACGGCGCCTCCGGCGGCGGAGGCGAGTGGAGAACAACCGACTGTCGCTCCGGTAGAAGCCCCCACCGAAGCGCCCGCGGCGGAGAGCGCGCCAACAAGCGAGCCGACCGCGGTGCCTGAGGCGAGCTTCAATGTCACCGACGCGCTCTCGCATCTGGACGATTTTGTGTTGCAGCCTGAAGACCTGCCGCACAGTTATCGCGTTCCGGTAGGGGGTGAATCTCGCTACACCAACACCACGGTGGTCAATGAGATGGGCGAACTCCCCGCCAAGAAATATATCGTTGCCACGGGGCGCGTGGATGGCTGGCGGATCAGCCTGGAGCGCGCGCGCAAGGCGGATATCGCCCCTGCGCGCATCGAGAGCACGATGGAGCTTTTTGAAACCAACGAGGGCGCTCGCCTGGCGCTGACTCCGGAATGGTTCAAGGCCTATCAGACGGGTTATTCGGAGGCCGAGATCACCTGGATTGAAGACGGTTGCAGCATCGGCGACGGGTGTATCCTGTATACGCACAAGTTGTTCAATCCAGCCTCCAACCTGACGACCACGACCTACGAAGTTGCTTTTGTGTACCGCAATGTCCTGGTTTGGGTGATGGGGCGCGGCCTGGATGTGGAAATGTCCGCTGATTATATGATCGCCGCAGCGCAAGCCGTTTACGACCGTATTTCTCAGTTCGAGTAATGCCCTGCGCACGGCCTAAAGCTGTGATTTTTAACAAAGAAACCGCCTCCTGAGGCGGTTTCTTTGTTTTCTGTGTTAGAATAAAAGTCAATCTGGATCGGCGGTCGGCGCGGGCAAAACTCAGTCTGCGGCGGCGTTGGGCGAACAGACAGCCAACGAAAAGTGCCGCCATCCCTGGTGAGCAGCCGATCCGATGAATCTTTGGAAAAACTACCATCTTGCTGTCTCGGTGGATGATGCGCTTAAGGCTTTGGCCTCGGCCTCCGGCCCGGCTCGCATCGTCGCCGGCGGAACCGACCTGTTGCTCGATTTGCAGCAAGGTCGGCACCAACCCCTCCATACTCTGGTCGACATATCTGCCATCCCCGCACTGACGAAGCTGAACATTCAAGATGATGCTTTGTTTATTGGCGCGGGGGTGACGCACGCTCAATTGGAGGCCTCGCCTCTGGTGCGCACGCACGCGCTTGCTTTGGCGGAGGCCTGTGCGCTGATCGGCGGCCCTCAGGTGCGCAATGTGGCCACCCTGGGCGGGAACGTCGCCCACGCTCTTCCGGCGGCTGATGGCACCATTGCCTTGGCGGCCCTGGATGCACAGGCGGAGGTTGCCTGCTTTGGAGAAACCCGCCGCCTGCCCCTGCTGGACCTCTTCGCCGGGCCGGGTGCTTCAACGCTTGACCCGCGAGCCGACTTGCTCTTGGGGTTCTATCTGCCACTTGGGGAAGCCGGTACGGGTTCCGCCTTCCGGCGGGTGATGCGTCCTCAGGGGGTTGCTGTGGCCATCCTCAACCTGGCGGTCTGGTTGCGCAGAGCGGGTGAACGCATTCTGGATGTACGCATCGCCGTTGGCCCCTCTGGCCCAACCCCGCAGCGGATGACCGCTGCGGAAGATGCGTTGCGCGGCCAGCCCTTTTCGGATGACGCGGTACAGCAGGCTTATGAGGCGATCCTGAGACAGGCGAGTTTCCGCACCAGCCGCCATCGCGCCACAAAAGCGTACCGTCAGCATATCGTCGGCGTACTCCTGGCGGAAACACTCCAGGCGGCTTTTGAGAGGGCTAAATCATGAACCTGGTTGTTAATGGCAAACCTGTGGAGATCCAACCCCGGCCGGGTGAGATGCTTTCGGAGCTGTTGCGTCAGCGTTTGCACCTCACCGGGACGAAAATTGGCTGCAACGAAGCCGAGTGCGGCGCTTGCACTGTCTGGGTGGATGGCGAACCGGTGGTCTCTTGTACTTTCCCGGCGGCCAGAGCAGTTGGACATGATGTAGTGACGATTGAAGGGCTGACGAACCAGTTGCTTCAGCGTGCTTTCGTGGTGTACGGCGCCACACAATGCGGTTTCTGTACCCCCGGACAGGTGATGACTGCCGCCGCGTTGTTGAAGCGCAACCCGAACCCTTCGTCGGAAGACATCCGTCATGCCCTCAAGGATACCCTTTGCCGCTGCGGGGCTTACCCGGCGATCGAACGGGCTATCCTGGCGACCAGCCAGGCGCTGCGCAATGGTGGCGAGTTGCCACCTCCGCCTATCCCGGATTCTGCGGAGCCGTTGCGTTTCGTCGGAACTCCCCGACCGCGCCCCGATGCCTGGGAAAAGGTGACGGGGAAAGCAATTTATACCGACGATCTTCACTTCCCGGGCATGTTGCACGCCGCGGTGCGCCGTGCGGAGGTCCCCGCGGGTGTGCTTCGTCGTCTGGATGTGGACGCCGCCCGCGCCTTGCCCGGTGTGGTCGCTGTGCTCACCGCGGCTGATTTGCCAGGGGAGCGCACCCACGGCGTGGTCATCCCTGACTGGCCGATTCTGATCGGCATTGGCGAGGATGTGCGCTATGTGGGCGACGCGTTGGCAATTGTGGCCGCCGAGAGCCGCGAGGCGGCTTTGGAGGCCGCGGCGCTCATTGATGCCGAAATCGAACCCTGGGAGCCGATCACCGATCCGGTGCAGGCGCACCAGCCGGATGCGCGCCCTATTCATCCAGGGGGGAATCTGCTCAAGCATATCAAAGTGCGCAAAGGGGATGTGTTGCAGGGGTTCGCCGAGGCCGATGTTGTGCTGGAGCACACCTTTTACACCCCGCCGTATGACCATGCTTTTATCGAGCCGGAGTGCAGCGTGGCGCGTCCTGCAGAGGGTGGTCGCATGGAGGTGTATGTTGGTTCCCAAATCCCCTACGCTGACCGCAATCAGGTGGCGCGCGCCTTGGGGTGGCCGGAGAGCCGCGTGCGCATTGTCGGGCAGGTGATGGGGGGTGGTTTTGGCGGCAAGGAAGATATCGCGGGTCAGATTCACGCCGCGCTGCTGGCGCAGGCCACCGGCAGGCCGGTCAAGCTGCTCTTCGACCGGCGCGAAAGCCTGCTGGTGCACCCCAAACGCCATGCCACACAGATCACCATCAAGATTGGTGCCCGGCGCGATGGACGCGTGACCGCTGTTCAGACCACGCTCTACGGCGATGCCGGGGCTTACGCGTCCTTGAGCGAAAAGGTGATGGCCCGCGCCACC
>WFTY01000023.1 GCA_015485245.1 Anaerolineales bacterium
CCCCAGGACATTGACGAAAAACAAACCCCAGACGACCTCGTGCGCCGCGCGCGGCGCGGCGAGCAGCGCGCGCACTCCCAGCCAGGGCAAGCGCCGCGCCGCCCCGGCCTCCGCGCCCCAAACGCTCCGCCACCAGACCTCCGAAGCGAGCACGCCACCTACGGCTCCCAGCAGCACACTGAAAAACGAACCGCACACGGCAAAGGACAGCGTGATGAGAGATGCATCCCATACCAACAAGAGGAATTCCGGGCTGAAATCAGGGTTCAACGCTGCCTTAAAGAATTGCCACGCCAGCGGCCACCCCGCCGGGTTGACCAGCGCGCGCCCCCCGGCGGCCTGCACCGCAGACCAGACCAACACCCCCGCAAAGGCCAGCCCCCACCAGAAGAGCTTACCGAAGTAGGGGCGGCGCGCGCTACGCCAGGAAGCTGTTTGCGCCATCAGGGGTACCCAATTCCTCGAGGGCGTACAAAGCGCGCACCATCGCCGGCGTCACCGCCTCAACCGGGGCATCGAATTGCACCCGCCCGCCGCGCAGACCGATGATGCGCCGGCAATAGCGGAAAGCGTATTCAATCACATGCAGGCTTACGACCACAGTCTTGCCTTTTTCCCGGTTCAGGCGTTGCAACAGCGCCAAGATCTCCCGGCTGCGTTCAGGATCCACGCTGGAAACCGGCTCATCCGCCAGGATGACATCCGGGTTCTGCACCAGCACGCGCGCCAGCGCCACGCGTTGCTGCTGCCCGCCGGAGAGAGAACCCGTGCGCGCGTGGAGCTTCTCCAGGATACCCACCTGAGAAAGCGCCTGGGCGGCGCGCGCCACCTCGCGCGGCCAAACCAGCGAGAGAGCGGCCTTCCACAGCGGCCAACGGCCGAGGTGCCCGGCGTTCACATTGTGGACCACCCGCAGATTATCCACTAGCTGAAACTGCTGATAAATTGTGCCGATGCGCGCCTGGATGCGGCGCCGCTGGGATGGGGCGAGGCGAGCGAGTTCGCGCCCAAACGCCAACACTTCGCCCGCGCTGGGCGGCAGGCTGCCGTTGAGCAGATTGAGCAATGTGGTTTTCCCCGCGCCGCTGGGCCCCACGAGCGCGACCATCTCCTCCGGCCAAATGCACAGCCGCACCCCATCCAACGCCTGAACGCCGTCAAAACACCGGCTGACGTGCCTCAATTCGAAAATTGGGTTGGAAACAGACCTCATTTGATTTTGCCTATCTGGCGGCCAATGGCTTCGATTTCGGCGTAGTTGCTGTTCTCTGTGGGGATAAATTTCTGCGCGCCGAACAGGTCGAGGATCACAGCCTGCTCAGGAACAGCGGGATCGAGCTGCAAAAAGGCTGCTTTCACCCTCTCAACAAAATCGTCACCGTACCGCCCCCTCACATCCGGGCGGATGACCCAGTGATAATCGTAATAGGGCGGCGTCCGCCACAGTAGAATCACCCGCTCCAGGTTGACTTCGCCCGCGGCGACGCGGCTCAGCCAGACCTGTTCGTTGAGGGCGCCGGCGTCATAACTCCCGGCTTCCACCAGTTTGATCGTCTTATCGTGCGATCCAGAAAAACCGGGTTCACCGGCGAAATCATCCAGGGTGATGCCCGCCTGCTGAAGATAGTGCTGAGGCATTAACCGCCCCGAAGTGGACGATTCGCTGCCAAAGGTAAACGTGTGTCCCCTCAGTTGCGCCAAATCGCTGATGTCGTCAAATGGGGCCAGTCCGCTGGCGCGGTTGGCGATGAAAACGCTGTGGAATTGCGCGTCGATATCCCGCTGGAGGATCGCTTCAGCGCCCTCCACTTGCAAGCGAGCCTGCACCCCCGTCAGGCCGCCGAACCACACCATATCCAGGTCGCCGACCTTGAAAGCGGTAACCGCCGCGGTGTAATCGGTCACCGGCTTGTATACCACCGGAACACCGAGTTCGGCCTCCAGGTAAGTTGCCAGCCTCCCGTACAGACGTTGCAGTTTTTCAGGGTCTTGATCGGGTATTGCACCGATGACGAAAGGTTCAACGACGGATGTGGAGGGAGCGCTCTGCGCGCGACAGGCACCGAACAACACAAAAGCGGCAAAAAGGGAAACACATACGAGCGGACGACGAATCATAGTAGTCTCCTTGTCGAATTGCCACACCCCCAGACAAAGCGACTACGGCTAAGCAGCAGCGAGGTTCAGTTCCTCCACTGCTGCAAAGCAACGCTCTGGAGACACATCTCCCCTGAGGTGTGCGGCGAGGCTGAAATTAACTTCACGGGTCGATACAGCACCTGTATCGCGGAATGATTTCAGGTCATTCCATTCAACAGGCGCGGTCAACGCATCCAGGTCGGCCTCATACCGTTCACCTCCTTTCCATCAACACTGATGAGTGCATGCGCCATCTTACCCGACGGGAAAATTTCTGTCAAACTTTTGCTCCCCTTCGGAGAATCACAAGCGCCCGGCTCATCAGAGCGAGGCGCTTGAGCTTTCCCCATCTGCATCTCTCACCCTGCCGATGCGCCCCAGCGCGCCGTCCAGCGCCAATAGGTGCGCAGCAGCCAGTGCGACAACGGGCCGCGGGAGAGGAGGCGCGCCATCCCTCCAATAAACGACACAGGTAAACGGGTAAGGAAGTTCTGAGCACCGGTCAGCGCCTCGAACACACGCCGATAATACTCGACGAAATTGCGATAATCAAGCAAAGCGTCTTCGAAAGGAAGACCTTCTTCTAACACGCGGCGGATGATTCGCCCGCACGCTTCACCAAAATACAGCGCTGGCCGGATACCTTCGCCGGTCAATCCCAGACACATCCCTGC
>WFTY01000024.1 GCA_015485245.1 Anaerolineales bacterium
GCTCCCGGGGGGCGTCAAAGCCTCCCCGCTGGCGCGACGCATGGCCGTCGAACACGGCATCGACCTGCGCGCTGTTCGCGGCAGCGGCCCCGGCGGGCGGATTGTGAAAGCCGATGTGGAAGCCACGATAAAGGCAGTGGGCCGCGGACCAACGGCCACCGAACGCGGTCTGCCGTCCGCCGTCCCAGGACAGCCACGCTCCGACGAGTACGTCGCCATCTCCCGCCTGCGCGCCGCTATCGGTCGCCGTATGGTGGAATCGGTCAACCAGGTGCCGCACTTCTACGTCACCCATGAGTATCGCGTCGATGCCCTACTGGCAGCGCGCAAACGCATCAACGCCGCTCTGGAATCGGAGGGGGCAAAGCTTTCCGTCAACGATTTTCTGGTCAAAGCTGTGGCATTGTCCCTGCGGGAATTTCCTAACCTGAATGCTTCGCTGAAGGACGGCGAGATCACGCGCCACGGGAGCATCCACATCGGCAACGCCGTGGCGGTTGAAAACGGCCTGCTAACCGTGGTGTGCCGTGATGCCGACTTGAAATCTCTGCGACAGATTTCGCGCCAGGTAAGCGAGATGGCCGCGCGCGTCCGCTCCGGCAAGGTGCGCGCGGAGGACATCGAAGGCTCCACCTTCTCGATCTCCAATCTGGGGATGTATGGCGTGGAGCACTTCACCGCCATCATCAACCCGCCGGAGGCGGCCATCCTGGCCGTCGGCGCGGCACGGCAGGTGCCGGTCGTCGAGAACGGGCAACTGGTCGTCGGCTGGACGATGAAAGTCACGCTCTCGGTAGATCACCGCATCAGCGATGGCGCAGAGGCAGCGCAATTCCTGCAAACGCTGGGAAAATACATCGAAGACCCGGTGATGCTGGCCATCTGAAACCGCGTCCCAGAGCGCTGCCCATACACACAACCCCCCGCAGTGCTGAACGCCGCGGGGGGTTGTGATTCCAAGCCATTCAAACGCTAATCCGGTTCCTGTACGTTAATCTCGATGTAAAGCGGGGTGTCATTAGGCCCATTACCAAACACTTCCCCGTTGGTATCGCGCATCATCCACCAGCTCTTATAGATTCCCGGTGTAGAGGGGGCTGCAAACTCAAAGGTGATGACGATAAACCCGCCCGGCTCCACAGCCTGATGAAAGTTCTTCACCAACGGCAGGCCGAAGGTGGTGCCATCCCAATACACCACGCGATAATCGGTCGTCCAGGTGCAATCACCGGCATTAAGCACCGTCCACTGCTGCACCAGCCACTTTCCGGTCACAACTTTGGTGCCCGGAGCGAGCGTCTGCCGGGTAACCTGCGCCAGAGGGCAGTGCGAAGCCGGGGCAGGCGAGGCGGTGAACGTCGCCGTCGGCGGCGAGGTGGGGAATGGCGTCTCTGTAAAGGCAGGCGTCGCAGTGGAGGGCACCGGGGTTTCGGTGGGAGGCGGCGGCGTCGCAGTGGGCGTCGCCGAAAGCGCGACGACCTGTGCCGTGGCGGTGATCTGCGCGTACACCGTCTCAACCGCATGTGTGATGCGCAACGCCGGATCCTCCGTCGGCGTCGTCTCAACGGGCGCGATAGCACACGCACTGACTACAAAAGTGAGTAAAGCCAGCACCGCCAGGCGCACATTTGTTTTCATGCCAAGACTCCCAATTACTCCTCAATCACCTTGATCTCAACCCAAAAAGAGCCGTCGCCCTGCGGCCCGATGCCGAAGATTTTACCGTCATCGCTGATAATCATCCAGTACCCGCGATAGGTACCCGCCTTGTTGGGCGCTTTCATATCCACCTCGATGTTGACATAGCCGTACGGCTGGATCGTCTGGGCGGTCAGGGGAATGGAGGCGCCAGCGCCCAAAAGATCGCCACCGACAAAACGCAAGCTGAAACCTTTGTTCCAGTTACAAGTGCCGGTGTTCTTCAAGCGCCACATCTTTTTGAACGTCGCTCCTGCATAAAACGTCGTGCCGTCGGGAACGGTTTCATATTCCAGGTTGGCGCGATAGCACGGCCTGCCATCGTTACTCGTTGCAGCGCCTGCCGCGGGTTGAGAGACCGACGGCAGCGGAG
>WFTY01000025.1 GCA_015485245.1 Anaerolineales bacterium
GACTAGCCCTCCCGCAGCACCCCCAACAACCAGCGACTCGTCAGGATCATAAGCAGACCCAGCAGCAGCGCACCCCCAAACTGCAGGTCAATCTGCAAATTCAGCGCCAGGCCGCTCAGGATTCCCCCAAGGAGCAATCCCCCGCCCAAGCGCTGGACGTGTCTCCGAACTAAATCCAGTTCCCCCTCCACCCTCGGCGATTCGCCCACTTGGGCGCTCCAGCGGCCCAAATCCCATCCTGCCAGCACCAGCAAGACTGTCACCAGCGACCCCAGCGGCGGCGCATCCAGAAAAACACCAAGCCCGGCCAGCAAGACCAGCGCCGCGAAAGCCACGTCCCCCGCCCAGCGCCAGCCGCGCCAGTATCCTACTCCCCACCACACCCCCGCTGCCAGCGCCGCCACCGCCCCCGGCAAAGCGCCTGCGCGCAGCAAAGTGACGGCCGTCAACAGCGCCGCCAACCCAACACAAGAATAAGCGCCCCACCGCACTGCTTTCATCGGCGCACCTCACCGGCGCGCAGGGCCAGGTCCAGCGGTTGGCTCCCATCCCAATCTGCCACCTGCACCCCTGCCTGACGCAACTTGTTCAACAGCAAATCGCGCTCCACCCGCGCCAGCCGCGCCGCCAGTGCTGTGGTTGCATCCAAGGCGTCCAGCCCGGCCAGCTCAAACGCCACGGCATCCAGGCACAACGCCAGCACGGCATAACCGCGCGCCCGCAAATGCACCAGTACGGCGTAATCATCCTCCTGCAACGGGCTGACGAACACCAGCTGCGCGTTCGGTGGCAACAATTGCTGCGGCAGGCGCTCCAGCCGCTCAAAGACCTTGCTCTCCCCCGGCCTAGCCCGCGCCAGACTTTGCAAAATGCGCTCCCGCTGCACCTTGCCATACCCCGGGAACGTCCAATCAAACTGCGTACCATACATCAGCAGCCCCACGCGGTTGCCATCGCTCAAAAAGCGGTCGGCCAGCGAGGCCGCGGCGTCCACCGCACGCTCAAAAAGCGAAGCCCCGTCGGGCGCATGCACCTCGCTGCGCAGGCGCGTATCCAGGATGATGCCCACATCGGCCACACGTTCCTGCTCAAACTGGTTGACCGCCAGCCCCTCCCGCAGGCGCGCGCTCACCCGCCAGTTGATCCAGCGCAGTGGGTCGCCCGGCTGATAGCCGCGCAACCCGAAAAACGAAACCCCCGGCCCGCCGCGCCGCGCGGGGATGAAACCGGCATATACGCGCGTCCCCCGAGGGCGGATCGCCACGCGCGCCATGCGCCGCACCGGCGGCAACACAAACAGATTTCCCCCCACCGTCAGGCGCTCCCGACGCTGCGCAACTCCCAACGACTCATCGACGCACACCTGCACTCCGGAAAACCGGTAAAGTCCGCGCCCAGCCTCCACGGTATAGCGCAGCTCCGCCGCTTCACCGCGCTCCAGAGTCGTCAAAAGGCGCCACGTTCCAGCTACACAGCGCATTCCCGCAGGGAGCTCATCGCGAATAGTAATTTCCTCCAACCGCTCCCCCATATTGACTACACGCAAGATAACGATAACGGGATCGCCCGGACGCGCCCGCTCCACGCTGAGGGCGCGCTCCACGTGCAGGCGCAACGGCGGCGGGGCGAACAACGTTCCCGCCCCCAGGTACACCGCCAGCGGAATCGCCAGCGCCAGCAAAGCCCCGTTGCGCGTCGCCAGCGCCGCCACAACGAGCAGGTACATCAGCCCGCCCATCAGAACCGCCCTGTGGGTAGCCAAACCTCTCACGCCCCCTCGATCACCGGCACCGGAACCTGCGCCGCGATGCCGCGCAGCACGTCCTCCGCCGCCTTCCTGTTCATCCACAGATCCGGCTTTAAAATCAAGCGGTGACGCAGCGCCGGAAGGATAAAAATCTTCACATCGTCGGGGGCGACGAAATCGCGCCCTTGCAGCGCCGCCTGGGCGCGCGCCAGTTTGAGCAGCGCCAGCGAGCCGCGCGGGCTGGCGCCCACCGCCGTGCGCGTGTCGCGCCGCGTGGCGTGCACAATAGCGGCTATGTACGCCTCAATGTCGGCATCCACATGCACGTCCTCCAGGGCGGCGCGCATCGCCAGCAGCTCTTCGGCGCTGGAGACCCGCTGCAGGGAAAAATCGTCCTGACGGCGTTTTCGCCGACGGCGCAAAATCTCACTCTCTTCCTCAAGCGAAGGATAACCGAC
>WFTY01000026.1 GCA_015485245.1 Anaerolineales bacterium
CCACGAGGATTTGCACTGTTTGGCTGACCTCAGTGGGATTGTTGCAATCCCCGCCGCGCGCCGTCAGGGTGTGCGTCAGGGTGGTCGGAGCAATGCCAGATATCACAATGTACTGGTCGTCCCCGCTGGCGTTTACCTGAGTTCCGTCCAGGAACACGCCGCAATTGGCGTCGCTGACATCCCATTGCAGGTACACGGCGCCGCCTTCCTGCACTTTGTCCGGCCCTTTGAAGTAATTGATCGTCGGTGGGGTGTACACCTGAAGAGCACACTCGCTCAGGTCGGCCATCACCGAATTGCTGGTGATCGTTTGCCCCTGTTTGTCGGTGGCCTCCACCACGAACAGCAAATAGCCGTCGCCCAGCGATTGCCCGGCGAACGTCGCCGCGGCGTCGATATCCGCAGCGTAGTCGCCGATCCCCAGTTGGTACATGCTGGCGGTGTACTCTGTCTGCGGGAACATGTTGACCTGCGGGATGAAGCCGTAACGCACGGTGGCTGATTGCACCTGATCCAATGGGTCGAGGGTGGCCTGAACCTGCAGCGAAGTGGGCTCTCCGCCGACGCACGCACCGTAATACACTGTGCTGGGGTTGACCTGAACGTTGGAGATGGTGAGGGATTGAGAGGCAGGCGGTTGCGATGGTGGGTTGAGCACACCAATGGACGGCGAGGTGTTGCCCGACTGGGCAGGAGGGTTAGCGTTACCTTGGGAGGGCGGGTTATTGTTCCCAGACTGAACGGGCGGCGAATTGCTGCCAGGCTTGTTCGTTGTGCCCCCAGCGCCGGGGTTTCCCTTGGCCGGTGGGGATGGGGGCACAATACTGCCTCCTGCAACAGGCGCATTGCCGCTCGAAGCCTGTCCCCTAACACAGGCTTTCACAGGGAGCGAGGCGACATTGTTCGCTGGCTCGGTTTGAACGTTACCAGCGGCATCGACAACATACACCTGATACACCAACACGCCGTCCTGCCCATTGAGCCGCGCGTTGGCATGCCGGCTGATATCCAGTGTAACGGTGAACAAACCATTGCCGATGGGAACAAAACCAGCCTGTTGCCAGTCCCCGCTTACCTGACTACCAGCCGTGTTGCTTATGATCTGATATTGCAGCCCCACCGCCTGGATCTGCCCAGAGTCACCATTCACACTAAGCGACAGGGTGACTGTGGAAGGCCCGCAACCTTGCTCGTTGTAGTACACTGTCTGATTGGAAACCGTCAGATTGGTTATCGTTGGCAATGTGGCCTCGTTGCCGCCAGCACGAGTTTGCAAATTACAGGCCAGGCTGAACATCACCAGTAACACTGGGAAGAAGAAGAGGGGCATAGATCGTCGTTTCATTTTGAGTGTCTCGTATACGCTACTTGGATCACTCTGCAAGGAGACCGCTCAGTGATCTGGAGGAGGGACTTCTTGGATGGCCAGATCATTCAACTCAGCTTCGAGGTAAGCAATCAATGCCTGCAAGTCAGCAAAGCCTACGCGCGTTCCCGTCTCCGGATCTTCAAGCGAGGCATGCCAATGCGCTTGCTGATGCTTGCTACGCCGCCAAAGGCGGAGCAAGTAAGAGCGGTATGTAAATTTATCTGTGTCCATAGTCCATTTAGTTGAAACAAGTTGATCAAAACATAGCCAAACACCGTCAGGAGAACGTCAGGCTATTGAAAGCTCTTACGCCGAAGAATCATGTATAATTTTGCAAGATGGAATCGCCACTGCGACTGTATTTTTTTGGCACCTATCGTGTTGAAGTGGGGGCAAGGCCAACAGCGGAGTTTGAATCCAACAAGGTACGTGCCTTGCTGGCTTATCTGGCTGTGGAAGCGGGGAAATACCATAGCCGGGATGCGCTCGCCGGACTACTGTGGCCCGATGTACCAGACACCATCGCCCGCAAGAATTTACGTCAGGCGCTTTCCAACCTGCGGAAAGCGATCGGTGACGCCAAGGCCACCCCTCCTTACCTGGAGATCTCCCGTTACCAATTACGCTTCAACCCAGAGAGCGCGGTATGGTCGGATGTGGCCGAGTTCTCTTCGCTGTTGCAATCAGTGACGGATCATCATCATCGACACGTAGAACGCTGCTATCTTTGTGCTCACCGATTGCAACGGGGAATAGACCTTTATCAAGGAGAGTTTCTGGCAGGGCTTCACGTCGATCAAAACCGCATATTTGATGAGTGGCTTGTGCTCACACGCGAGCGATTGCACCGACAAGCCATTCAGGCGTTGAAGACGCTGATAACGTATTACGAACAGCGCGGTGATTTAAAAGCAGCCTTGCGCTGCACAAACACGTTAGTTCAACTTGATCCCTGGCGCGAGGAGGCTTACTACACTTTAATGCGCTTGCTCGCCGCCAACGGTGAGCGCAGCGCCGCGTTGCAAGCTTATAAGCGCTGTCAGGCGATCCTGAGGGATGAATTTGATACCGACCCGTTGCCCGAAACCTATGAGTTGTGGCAGGCCATTAAAAAAGGAACTTTGGGATTCTCCCCGCCTGCCCCGCCGCCGACCAACCTGCCCACCGCGCTGACCCCTCTGGTTGGGCGCGAAAGGGAGCTGGCACAATTAAGTGAACGCCTGCTCAACCCGGATTGTCACTTGCTCACCCTGACAGGCGTAGGCGGTGTGGGGAAAACACGCCTGGCGCTTGAATTGGGGAAACGTGCTCGCTACAGCTTCCCCGATGGCGTCTATTGGGTTTCCCTCGCGGAGATAGAAACAGTAGACGCTTTACCGCATGCGATTGCCAACGTGCTGCAAACTCCGCTGCGTGGCGCGCAAGAACCGGTGCAAGAACTGGCAAACCGCCTGAACGAGCAGGAAATGCTCCTCATCCTGGACAACTTTGAACATTTGCTTTGCGGGGCTACCATGCTGGCAGCATGGATACGCGTCGCTCCGATGTCGGTCTTTCTAGTCACATCGCGTCACCCATTAAGGCTGCAAGCCGAGGATGTCTTCCATGTCCCGGGGTTGTCTTACCCTCCAGCGGATAAGACGAGGCAGGCAGGCCATTTTGACGCTGTGCGCTTGTTCGTGGAATGTGCCCGACGAACAAATTCCTCCCTCGAGTTCGGGGAAGAGAGCCTGAAAAACGCAGCGCGCATCTGTCAACTGGTCGAAGGTTTGCCTCTCCCCATCGAACTGGCTGCCGCCTGGACGCGGCGTCTTCCTCTCAGCCAAATCATCGAGAAAATTCAAGCGGGATTGGATGTGTATACAACATCCTGGCCAGATCTTCCAGAGCGACACCGCAGCTTACGCAGCACATTTGAACAGTCGTGGCGTTTGCTCTCTGTCGAAGAGCAGCAAGTTCTGGCACGCCTTTCGGTTTTTCGGGGCAGTTTCTCCCAACAGGCGAGCAAAGAGGTGACGGAGGCAACGAACCAAAACCTTTTAGCGTTACTGGACGCATCCTTACTGCAACGACAAACAGCTGAACGTTTTTCCTTGCACTCGGTAGTGCGACAGTTTGCCTGGGAAAAACTGAACCACGAAGGCAAGTCCATGCGCTCTCGCCATGCTCGCTATTACGCCAGCTTCCTGCAACAATGTTTTCCTCTCATCATCAGTGATGAACAGGTAAACGTACTCCATCGCATAGAAGCAGATTGGGACAACGTTGCAGCCGCGTGGAATTGGGCCATTCGTCAACAAGATACAGCTTTGCTGGCAGACATGCTTCGACCATTGCATCTCTATTTGGAGGTGCGCGGCCATTATGCGTTGGGCATAGAACTGTTTACCCGCGCTGCAGAAGCGCTCGCCGAGGCGGATAATGCCGCCCTACTCCGCCATCAGCTTCGGACAATCCAAGCAATCTTTATGATCACCAAGGGGGATCATGATATGGCCGAAACACTGTTGCTGGAAGGATTGGAGTTCTTCCAGTCACAAGGGGAGCGCGAAGAGGAAGCTTTTGTCTTGCAACACCTTGGCTATCTGGAATACCACCGGGGAAATTTCCCTGCAGCACAAACGATTTTAGAAGAGGCGCTGGAAAAGTATTACAGCCTGGAGAACGCCTGCGGCATCAGCGACACGCTCAACTTGCTAGGGCTGGTGCTCTACATGATGGGGGACTATGAGCGCGCTGAAGCGCTGTCTCGAGAGAGTTTGGCTTTATATCAGGAGATTGGCGCGCCTGGAGGAATGGGCAAGCGTTATAACAATCTAGCGCTTGTCAAGCAAGCCCGGGGCGATTACGCACAGGCACAGCTATTCTACACTCAGGCGATGGCGTGCTGGGAGGATATAGACTATCCCCTGGGAAAAGCTATTGCCCACAACAACCTAGGTTTGTTGATGGAGGCTCAAGGGAAATACGAGGAAGCGCTACTGCATTACGAACAAGGCATGGAAGTCTGTCAGCATTTGAACCATTTATATGGTCTGGCCGCTGCGCTGAACAACACCGGGAACATCTACAGCCATCAGGGAGACTACGATCAAGCACAGTACTATTACACACGTGCTTTGGAAGCGCGGCGCAAACTGGGAGACCAGCGCGGCTTGATGAATGTGCTTAACAACCTGGGAGAGATTGCGCGATTGCAGGGTGTTCTTTCACGCGCTTGCGAGTGCTGGACGCAAGTGCTAGACCAAGCCCCCAAGTATAACCTATTCCCCGTGGCGATAGACGCCATAGGTAATATAGCCGAATTATTAACCGAACAGGGCAATTTCGCCCACGCCGCGCTGCTCTGGGGATATGTGGCTTCCAGCACCGTGGCGGTGCAAGTGACGCGCGAGCGGGCGCAACAAAGCCTGGATGAAATTGCTACACAGCTTTCCACGCCCGATTTTCAGGCGCAAAAAGCTCGCGGCGAGAAACTGAGCTTTGAAGAGGCTTGTGCCCTGGCGAAGGAGTTGCTCCACTCCGCGGTGGGGGAATGCCAATCACCGGATTAGCACAACTCACGCCCAAAGGGGAACAGCGCCAGGGGGATCAACTTGAAATGCTGTTTGGCGAAGGGGATACCCACAATGGTAATCGCCAGCACCACACCATGCACCAGATGAGAGATAGCGATCTCCCAGCCGAGGAGGATCGCCCAAAGGATGTTGAAGAGCAAACTCAGAGGGTGATCGAAATCCTCTGCAACCATAATCTCACGCCCAAAGGGCGTCATCGTTGCCATGCCCAGCTTAATAGCCTGTTTGCCGAAAGGGATGCCGATGATCGTCAAGCTGACCAGTATCCCTCCGACGATGTAAGCCAAGCCAGAGACTAGACCGCCGAAAATCAACCAGATGAAATTGCCCAAAACGCTCATTCGTATTACTCCATTCTCTGTCCAAGGACCTGCTTGGGTGAATAGGTTTGGGGTTTTATTGTAACCTGAATTTGAGACCGGATGTCAAGCGCGTGATCTCCGGTAATAGTAGATACGCTGGAACGGTCATCAGGTTGCATGCAAGCCATGCTACAATGGCGTAAGAAACGCGCCTCGCACCAGTCTAAAGAACCAGGCCTGGTATTGTGAACACGCCGAATTGAGGAGAAAACAATGACAACGCCATCAAGTACTATCATCAAAATATACAGCACCGTGTGGTGCCCTGATTGTAAACGTGCCAAAAAATTCTTTGGCGAGCAGCGCGTCCCCTATGAGAATATTGATATCGAGCAGGACCCCGAGGCAATGGCTTTTGTGGAGAAAATCAACAACGGCATGCGCATTGTGCCCACCATCGTCTTCCCCGATGGCTCTATCCTGACTGAACCATCCAACGCCGAGCTGGCAGAGAAACTGGGGTTGCGTACCAAGGCTCAACACGAATTCTACGACGCCATCGTGATTGGCAGCGGTCCGGCGGGGTTGACTGCAGCACTCTATATGGCGCGCGAGGGCCTGGACGTGCTGGTGATCGAGAAAGGCGGCCTCGGAGGGCAGGTGGGCATCACACAGGTGCTAGATAACTTCCCCGGCTTCGACAAGGGCATCTCGGGGGCGGAGTTCGCCGAGCGGCTGGTGCGCCAGGCGCGCCGTTTTGGCGCGGAAATATTGCAGGCACAAGACGTCACCCGCGTTCACCAGGAGTGTGGCTATCAATGCGTGCAGACTGGCGATGGCTCACAATACACTGCCAAGGCAATCCTGCTGTCAACCGGAGCCAGTTACCGCCGCTTAGGCGTCCCAGGCGAAGAGGAATTGATCGGCACGAACATCCACTTCTGCGCCACCTGCGATGGCGCCTTCTACCAGGGGAAGAAGGTGCTGGTGGTTGGCGGCGGGAACAGCGGCTTCGAGGAAGGGTTGTTCCTGACCAAATTCGCCACCCAGGTGGATATCGTCGAGTTTCTGCCGGAGGTCAAGGCCAGCCAGATTTTGCAACGCAAGGTGGCCGAACGCGAGGATATGCGCGTGATCACCAACCACGCTGTCAAGGAGTTCCGCGTCAAACAAAACCGCCTGGACGCCGTTATAGTGGAAGATCGCGCCAGCGGAGAGGACAAAGAATGGCATTATGATGGCGTGTTCGTGTTCATTGGCCTGACACCAAACACTGATCTGGTCAAAGATCAGGTAGAACTGGATCGCTGGGGGTTCATCAAGACCGACGCCGCTCTGATGACCTCGGTGCCAGGGATTTTCGCCGCCGGGGATGTACGCTCTGGTTCAACCAAGCAGGCAGCCTCCGCCGTGGGGGAGGGCGCCACCGCGGCGTTGAACATCCGGGAGTATCTGAAAACCGTTTGATCTGGCTGCCCCATCCCGCGGATTTGCAACCCGCGGGATGGGGAGTTTTTTGCCTGAAGCATGATTATTTTCCTCGCTGGATGGCCCGCAGCGCAATGCGATCCACCACCGCGGGAGCGATCAGCTTGATCCACTGACCGGCTTTGCCGCGCAGAGTTTGCACATCCTCGCGTTGGCGTTTTGCCATCGCCCGGATAGTCAGTTGAGCGCAGCGTTCCGTCGTCATCACCCTATCTTCCTGAACCGGGCTATCTCCTAGGGGCTGGCCGTCCGTCCCATAAGCGCGCTTACGGATCTCCGATGCCACGAAGTCAGGATACACCATCGTCACGGTGACGCCCGTTCCCAGCAGTTCAACGCGCAGCGAATCGAAGAGGCCAACCAACGCATGTTTGCTGGCGGCGTAGCCGCTGCGGGTGGGCACGCCGGTTTTCCCCGCCAGGCTGGAGATCACTACGATGCGCCCGCGGGTCCGCTTCAGGTGAGGCAGGGCATGGTAAGTGCAGTACAGGCTGCCGAAGTAGTTGACCTGCATCAGACGATGAAACGGTTCGAGGGCTTGCATTTCGTCAAAGCGCGCCCACATCGAAATGCCGGCGTTGTTCACCAGCGTATCAATACGGCCATATTCGGCGAGGGTGCGGTCAACGAGCGCTTGGCATTGGGCCAAAACGCTGACGTCGGTAGGGACGACCAGCGAGCGCCCGCCGCGCTGGCGACATTCTCCAGCGACCTCTTCCAGGCATTGGGCGTCGCGCGCCGCCAGGGTCAGCCAAGCCCCCTGATCAGCCAGTTGCAATGCTATCTCACGTCCGATGCCGCTGGACGCTCCGGTGAGGATGACTACGTTTTCACGAAAGGGGTGCATTGCTCGCTCCAGTTTTTATTAGCGAATTAAGGAAAACTTACGAAAATCTCCATAACACTTCATGCCAAGAGGGGGTACACTGATCCTAATCTTATCATTGGATAGGTCTGATGCAAGGCGATCCTTCTTCCAAACGAAAATATCCCAATTTTTACGAGTGGGCCGTGCCCGTTGTGCTCGGCCTGTTGGTGGTTTTAATCCTGGGGCTGGTGATTTTCAGCCTGGCCGTGGCGCTTGGCTTCCTGCAGTGGGGCTGAGCTTTTTGACGATGACGGGAGCATAGAGATGAATTTTCTGAACACCTATTTGCCTTTTCTTTCCTCTTTGATCAGTTTTATTTTCGCCGCGGCTGTATTTCGGCGCTATGCCCGGCGTAAGGGGAAACACTTGCTGTTGTGGGGGATTGGGATGGTCTTCTACGGGATCGGGGGGTTTTGCGAGGGATACTATGGGGCCTTCGGCTGGAACCCGCTGGTGTTCCGCCTGTGGTACCTCTTCGGCGCTATCTTAGTAGCCGCCTGGCTGGGGCAAGGGACAGTCTATTTACTATGGAAGAAATGGGCGCGTCCGCTGATGGTGCTGCTGCTTTTGGGGTCATTGTACGGCGCGTACAAGATCTTCACCGCCCAGCTTGACCCCACCCTGTTGACTGCTGGGGAACTAAGTGGCCGCGCCATCGTCACTCCCGGCGTGCGCGTGTTGACGCCGTTTTTCAACATCTACGGCACACTGACGCTGGTGGGCGGGGCGGTATATTCGGCCTGGATTTTCTTCCGCAAACGAGTGTTGTTGCACCGCACCATCGGCAACGTGCTGATCGCGGTGGGGGCGCTCTCTCCGGCCTTCGGCGGCGCGTTCAGTCGTATGGGCATTCCCGCAGTGCTGTACATCAGCGAACTGCTCGGCGCGGTGTTGATGTCTGTCTCTTATAC
>WFTY01000027.1 GCA_015485245.1 Anaerolineales bacterium
GCCCATGCCATCTATGCCGAAATCCTGGTGGATCAGGGGCGCTACGAGGAAGCCGCCGAGGAATCGCGCCTCGCCCTGGAGCTGGCCCCCGGCTCCCTGGAAGCCCACCGGGCGCGCGGCTATGTGCTCTACTGGACGAGCAACTACGATCTGGCGCTGGAAGAGTACAAAACTGCGCTCTCGATCAACAGCAAAATTCCTAACCTCTACATGATGACCGGATATATCTACGGTGCGCTGGGGGAATACGATCTGGCGGTCGAAAGCTTCAACCAGGCAAACGCCCTCAACCCCAATGACCCGACTCCCGAATATGAGGCTTCACGCATCTACTTCACCATCGGCGAGTTCGCCCAGGCGGTGCAATACGCCGAGCAAGCCGTGGAAAACGACCCCACCAACGCCATGCTGCACGGCAACCTGGGCGTGATGTACGCAAAGAACAACGATCTCACCCGCGCGATCGAGCACCTCACCCTGGCCGTCCAGGGCGGAAGCACCAAAGACGGAGTACAGGTGGAAGGCATCTCGCTCTCCAATCGCCTCCGCGTGGTGGAAATTTACTCCCTCTACGGGCTGACGCTGGCGCGGCTGAATCGCTGCGGCGAAGCGATACCAGTATTCCAGGCCATGCTGGCCGCCATGCCAGACAACGAACTGGCCTCCTTCAACGCCAACGCCGGCCTTGAGATCTGCCAGGCGGCTACCGAAACCAGCACCCCTGAGCCGGATGCCGCGCCTCATCCCTGAACCATGGATCGCAACCTCACAGGGAAAAAACCCACTTTTCGGCAAGACACCTCCTCTTTTCACCCCTACCGCCTGATGGTCTGGCTGGGGCTGATCGTCGCGGGCATCTGGGCGTTAACCCAAATTGGCACTTCGCCGGAGGACCGCATCAAGCCGCTTTTCCTGCCCACACCGACGCCCACCCGCACCGCCGAATCATACCTGCTGGCAGCAGAGGCCTACTTCAACGCCGGGAAGATCGACGACCCCGCGGCCACGGACGCCATTGACGCCTACAGAATGGCGCTAGAGCTTGACCCCAACAACGCCCGCGCCTACGCGGAGATGGCGCGCCTGCTGGTCTACTCCACCAGCCTGCTGTCCTCCACCGCCGACAAGGTCAACCGCCTGGATGAGGCGCTCGCTGCCAGCGAGAAGGCCGCCGAACTGGCGCCAGACGACAGCACCGTTCAGGCAATTCGCGCCCTGGCGCTGGACTGGAGCTCCTTCTACGCCCCCACCGAGGAGGAACGTCGCGACCTGCTCACCCGCGCCGAGCAAACCGCCAGTCTGGCCTTCAACCTCGACCCGAACAACGCCCTGGCGTTGGCGATCTACGCCGAAGTGTTGCTCGATCAGGGAAAGCTCTCCCAGGCGCAACAGCACGCCCAGACCGCGGTTGAGCTGGCGCCCAACCTGATGGACGCCCACCGCGTTTACGGCAACGTCCTGGAAACCCTGGGACAGTACCGCGTGGCGATCGAAGAGTATCAGAAAGCCGCGGCCATCAACCCCAACCTGACCTTCCTCTACCTGCGCATCGGCGTGGTCTATCGAGAATTGAAGGTTTACGATGCCGCACTGGAGCAGTTCGAAAAGGCCATCCGCATCAACGAGGCCAACGGCGTCAAAGACCCTCTTCCCTACATCGCCATCGCCAAGGTGTATTCCCGCATGGGTGAATTCTTCGTCGCCGCGCTCAACGGCGAGAAAGCACTCAGCTTTGATCCAACGAACGCCAATACCTACGGCCAGTTGGGGGACATCTACGTGCGCTCGCGCAACTTTGAAGGCGCCATGCCGGTGCTCAAATGCGCCGTACTCGGCTGCACCGCGGAGGAGAACGAGGTCGGCGGGGTTGACGTGGAGGGATTGCCCCTGACGAATATCGAGGTGGCTTTCGTCTATGTCCGCTACGGCTCGGTGCTGGCCGCGTTAAGCCGACCGGGGGCAAACTATTGCCCCGAAGCGCTGGCCGTCCTCGAACAGGTGCGCGCCGCGTACCCAGACAACCCAACTTTAATTGGGATTGTCGAAGAGAACGAGGAGATTTGCCGGCTAATCAAGGAACCCCCTGCCCCCTAGCGTCTCAATTTATCTCCAATTGTCAGAGTTTTATAAGAATCGCATACAAACCAGCTCGACCGTCCTTG
This sequence comes from Anaerolineales bacterium, assembly GCA_015485245.1. Lineage (GTDB taxonomy): Bacteria > Chloroflexota > Anaerolineae > Anaerolineales > UBA11858 > J130. The sequence continues at coordinate 2,163 of WFTY01000027.1, forward strand.
ACTTTCAACTCAAGAGTCGTTATGATTACGGCGCTTCTTAGCAGCCGATGTTGTCGGGTGCTAATTTTCATGGCAAAAATATCCTAATTTACTTTTGCAGGAGGTTCGTATGGCTATTTCCCTCAAACCCCTCGGTGATCGGGTTGTAATCGAACCCATCGAGCAGGAAGAAAAGACAGCCAGCGGGATTGTGCTGCCCGACACGGCGAAAGAAAAGCCGCAGCAGGGCAAAGTTTTGGCTGTCGGCCCGGATGTAGAGGGCGAGATCTCGGTCGGCGATCGCGTGCTGTATGCCAAATACGCTGGCACGGAAGTCAAAGTTGACGACCAGGAAGTGCTCATCCTGAGCGAATCCGACGTCCTGGCGCTGATCGGGTAAAGCGTCCACCGACAAGACAAAACGAAAATTCTTTCATTTAAGGAGATTGACGTATGGCAAAGCAATTAGTCTTTTCTGAAGAAGCTCGCCGCAAACTTCAGAAGGGCATCGACATTCTGGCAAACGCGGTGATCACCACACTTGGCCCCAAAGGGCGCAACGTGGCCCTGGATCGCAAATTTGGCAGCCCGACCATCACGCACGACGGCGTGACCGTGGCCAAGGAAATTGAGCTGGAAGACCCCTTTGAGAACATGGGGGCGCAACTGCTCAAAGAAGCTGCCACCAAGACCAACGACATCGCTGGCGACGGCACCACCACCTCCACCGTGCTGGCCACGCC
>WFTY01000028.1 GCA_015485245.1 Anaerolineales bacterium
GACCAGCGCGGCCGCGGCGGCGGTGTGGGCGTCGAACCCCGGCGGCATCCGCATCAACTGGCGCGCCGGCACAGCGACGTATTCAGCGTAGGTGCCGCGCACCGTCTCGCCCAGCAGATGCCACTTCACACACAGGTTATCCTTCCCGGCGCGGCAGAACTCGCATTCACCGCAGCCCAGGTTGGAGTTAATCACCACACGCTCGCCCACCTGCCAGCCGCTCACACCCGCACCCAGAGCGGCGATTTCGCCTGCGCCGTCCGCGCCGGGGATGTGCGGGTATGCCAGTTTGATGCCCGGCCAGCCTTCCCGCACCCACAGATCCAGGCGGTTGAGCGCCGCGGCATCCAGGCACACCAGCGCCTCGCCGGGGCCGGGTTCAGGAGTGGGGAAATCAGCGTATTGCAGCACTTCGGGGCCGCCGTGTTGATAAAAAAGGATAGCTTTCATATATCACAACCTTATCTCATTGCAAGACTCACACGCAGGGTCCTCCAGGATTTCCCGCGGTAAATTGCGGTTGACCGCATGTGGTTGTCAGCCGCTTGCATAACGCTGAAAGTACATTTCGCAAAGTTCACACAACCGCTCGAAACTTATCTCCAGAAAGTTCGAAGAGATGGCTATAGGGCTGGCAATCATTTTGTGACTCGCAGATGCCATGCAACGGCGAAATTTACCGCCAGATTCAATATATTTTTGAGGGTTGTGCAAATGAACCACCAACATCTTTTGACCATGCACCTCAACCCTTGAAAAACCGGAAACATCTGGCCAGGGGATAAATGTACTTGGCCCAATTGCAAACAGTTCGATGCCTTTGGAATTAACAATTAAGCCAGGCTTAGGTGAAAATAGCCGCCAAACAGATGCGATAGCGCTCAGACCGAAAAAACCTACCGAGGCGATGCCTGCTGCGTACAGGAAAAACGGGCTGTTGAAACAGCATTTTGACTCTATCTCCGTTGGCCCCAGGGATAAGAACCATGTCCCAAGCGCTACGAAGCCGATTGACCCGACAACAAGTAAAAGAGTTTTGGTTTTGCTGGCTTGAATAATTTGCTGATCGGTTGCCATTGTAGGTTTCCTCGGTGACCAACTTCTGCTCCTTATCCGCCTGAATTCACCTCGTAAAGCCAGTAGAGCGGTTCGCCATCCGTAGCGATGTGCCGCAGGAGAGTGCCGCCAGGGTAGGAAGCGCGCACAGCGTTAATCTGGTCTTCGTTTCCAGGCAGGAAGACGAAGAGCAGGTCTCCGCTCCCCACTTCGGGATTTTCGGGCGCGCCCCAGTCATCAACCATATCCACCCCCCGGATGTGCGGGGCGAGATATTGCAGGCTGGGGATGGAATAGAACCCCATCGAGGGTTGCCCAAAGAACACCACCTGCAGGCTGCCCGGCTTGTCTTGCAGATAGTCGGCAAGGTGTTGAGCAACCGCGGCGTTACTGTGCACCTGGACGCTACGGGTGTGAGGCGTGTAACCATTGAAGTAAAAGTACATATCATCTGCGGCGAGGGCAGCCACCAAGAGGAACGCAGCCGCGACGAACAAGCGCTCACCCCGAGGCCACAGACGTTGCAGCAAGGAAGCGATTTCGCTCACTACGAAGCCAATCACCAAAGCACAGGCGGGCGCGACAGCGATGAGGCGCTGCGCGGCGGGCGTGGATTCGCTCAATCCGCTCACGCCGACAAAGGCGGCAAGCCACAGCAGAAGGAGGAGTGAGCGCATCTGACGCAGGCGCGTGAGCAGCAAAAACACCCCAAGCAAGAAAATCCCCGCCGAGTAAGAACGCAGCAAGGGTGTATCGGGAGTGTACCAAAAGCGCAACGGTGCATAGGTAAAAGCCTGCAAACCAGCAAAAAGTTGCCGCGCCAGAACCTCCCCAAACGAGAGACCGGTATTGCTCATCTCGTTCGCAATCCAGGGGCCAAAAATGGACACGCGCCGGATGGGCGCCAGGTACTGGTCCGGATGACGCAAATAGTAAATCCCCAACGGGAGGAAAACGGTCAGCGCGGCCAACAGCATCAGTGTCAGATCGGGCAAGGCGCGATTAAGGCGTTGGCGGTCGAACACGCCCGCCAGAAGCACGGCGAGCGGAAGCAAGCCAAACAAAATGCGACTGCTGGGGTAGAAGTATTGCGCCAGCCCAAGAGCCAACCCACTGACCAGATAGGCTGTGCGGTTCTCCCGCTCCCAGGCATACCACAGCGCGCCAATGGATACGGTATACCACAGACCATCCCAGATGTTGTTCAGCCCAATACGGCTGAAGTGGACATGGAAGTGAAACGCGGCGAGAAAAAGCGCGGCGAGGAAGCCGGCGCGACGGTTAAACATGGCGCTTCCGGTGAAGTACACGGCTGTAACAGTCAGCGCCCCGGCCAGCGCTGAGAGAAGGCGCAAAGCCTCGGTCGTTTGTCCAAATACGCGCACAAAGAGCGATTGTATGAAGAAGTAAAGTGAGGGAAACGAAAACCACCCGGTGACAAAGATATTGTTCCAATCGCCAGTAACAAAGCCCACCGCGCTCAACCCGGCAGAACCTTCATCACCACTCAGAAAAGGGGGAATCTCGCCAGTGGCAATGCCGCGGGGAAGAAAAGCGACAACCGTCCACAGAATCCCTACCAGAATGATAGAAAAGCGCAAGGTACGCTTTTCCGCATCTTGTGCTTTGGCGCCAAGCAAAACCAAACCCACGGACGCTCCCCACGATAGCAATGCTGCCACTGGCGAGAGCATACGGGAGCCATCCCCCGCAGCCAGCGCCGTCAGAACGGCGAAGAGCAGACCTAAAACCAGCGCGACGACCTGCCAGGGAGAAATCCTCAGCCAGGCGGCGAGGCGCCGCAACAAAGGCGCCGGCTCGCTGCGGCGCAGCACAAACCTGCTCCCCAGCAAGAAACAGAAAACACCCGCGCCAATCAACCCCAGCACAGCAGAGCGTTGAGCGACTGGCACATTGAGCAGCGTATTTTGGCTGAACACCGTCAGAGCGCCACCCCCTAGAATAAGCGTGGCAGCAAGAGGCCTGTGCCCTGGAGGGAACTTAGCAGGCATTTAACGTAAGCCGGTCTCCAAACGCGAAATCACCAAACGTTGAATTTCACTGGTTCCCTCGTAAATCTCAGTGATTTTGGCATCGCGGAAGTAACGCTCAATGGGGAGTTCCTTGCTGTACCCCATGCCGCCGTGAATCTGCACCGCCTGATGCGTGACGTACATAGCCGTCTCAGAGGCGAAGAGCTTTGCCATGGCCGCTTCCAGCGAGAAGCGTTTACCGGTCGCCTTGGCGTTCTCCTTCGCCAAAGCTGCCTGATAAATCAGCAGGCGCGCGGCTTCGATGCGAGTCTTCATATCGGCGATCTTGAAGCCCGTCCCCTGGAAGGCGCCGATCGGCTGGCCAAAGGCATGGCGCTCGACCACATACTGACGGCTGGCCTCATAAGCGGCCTCGGCAATGCCCAACGCCTGGGCGGCGATGCCAATGCGCCCAGCATCCAGCACCGTCATAGCGATCTTGAACCCTTCCCCTTCCTCGCCCAGACGGTTCGCCAGCGGCACGCGGCAATCCTCAAAAACCAGTTCGCTGGTGGCTGAAGCGCGAATGCCTAACTTGGGTTCCTTCTTACCGCGCACAAAGCCGGGGGTGTCTGCTTCCACAATAAACGCAGTGATGCCTTTGTGCTTCTTCTCCGGCTCGGTCATCATAAAAACGACCACATAATCTGCCACCGGGCCGGAAGTGACCCAGGATTTCCGCCCGTTGAGCACATAGGAATCGCCATCACGCACTGCGCGGCTGCGCATCGTCCCAGCGTCGGAGCCGGACATCGGCTCGGTGAGCGAATACGCGCCGATCGCCTCGCCGGAGGCAACAGCTCGCAAGTATTTCTGCTTTTGCTCCTCGGTACCAAACTGAAGGATACCGTAGTTGAACAGCGAGTTGTTCACCGACATAATCACTGAGTGGGAGGCGTCTACCTTGGCGATCTCTTCCATGGCGAGCACGTATGCCAGTGTGTCCATCCCCGCTCCACCGTATTCCTCCGGGATCTCGATCCCCATGAAGCCCATCGCC
>WFTY01000029.1 GCA_015485245.1 Anaerolineales bacterium
ACACGCGCGCGCCGCCAACCTTGCCCAGCACCTCATAAGGAATGGTGGTGTCGTAGATCGTGACGCGGCGCATATTCTGACGCGCCTGCTTGCTCGCCTTACGGATGGCATCGGGCACGGCACCGGCTTTGCCAGTACCCACGCCCACACTGCCAGCGTTATCGCCAACCACAACGGTTACCCGGAACGAGAAACGGCGACCGCCTTTGACGACCGTAGCCACGCGTCGAATCTCAATTACGCGCTCATCAAATTCCTGTTCTGCCTGATAATTCGTCATAACTGCTCCTCGCGTGTACCTAGAACTGCAAGCCGCCTTCGCGGGCGCCATCGGCCAGGGCGCGCACGCGCCCGATGTAGCGATAACCGCCGCGATCGAAAACAACCTGCTTGATGCCAACGGCCAGAGCGCGTTCAGCAATCGCTTTACCAACCAGCGCGGCCTGCTCCGTCTTGGAAAGGCCCTTCATCTCCTTGCGCAGTTCACCGTCAATCGTCGATGCAGAGGCCAGTGTGCGCCCGGATTCGTCATCAATCACCTGGGCGTAAATCCCGGTCAGGCTGCGATACACATTCAAACGAGGCTTCTCCGGCGTACCGGAGATCTTCTTGCGAACGCGGCGATGACGGCGAAGGCGCGCTTGGGCACGAGTCTTAATTTTTGCCATAATTACACCTTACCCGCTTTACCAGCTTTTCGACGGATTCGTTCGTCCTGGTATTTGATACCTTTGCCTTTGTAAGGCTCCGGCGGGCGAACTTTTCGGATATCCGCGGCCACCTGGCCGACTTTGGCCTTATCGTATCCGCGGACGTAGATAATGCGGTTACGCTCGCCAACCTCAAAAGTGATCCCTTCAGGTGGTTCGATCTCCACCGGATGGGAGTAACCCACATGGATCACCAGGTTTTTGCCTTTCATTTCAGCACGGTAGCCAACACCATTAATTTCCAATACTTTTTCAAAGCCATCGGTAACGCCGACAACCATATTATTGATGATAGCCCGAGTCATGCCGTGCAGCGCGCGATGGGTTCCCTCATCGGAGGGGCGTTCCACGGTGATCACACCCTCTTTCAGGGTAATGTTCATCGCGGCGGGGAACGTGTGCTCCAACTGGCCCTTCGGGCCTTTTACGCGCACGTGCGTTCCCTTGATCTCCACATTGACGCCCTGCGGCACCTCAATTGGCATGCGACCAATTCGCGACACAGTTCAACCTCCTGCCCGCCGAGGCATGGCCCAGCGGCCAGCCTCGTGCGTCAAATTCAAATCACCAGACTTTACAGATCACCTCGCCGCCGACGCCCTGTTTGCGCGCCTCGCGGCCGGTCATCACGCCTCGCGAAGTGGATACGATGGCAATGCCCATCCCCGAAAGCACCCACGGGATATCGTGCTTGCCGGCGTACACCCGACGGCCAGGCTTGCTCACGCGCTCCAGGCCGGTCAACACCGGGCGGCGGTCACGCCGCTCGCCGATGTATTTCAGGTGGACGCGCAGCATCTTCTGCCCGCGACGTTCGCCCTCGACCACTTCGTAGTCTTTAATAAAACCTTCTTTTTTCAAAATCTTGGCGATAGCCACTTTCATCTTCGAGCTGGGCATCGCGGTCACCGTCTGACCAGCCATCACAGCGTTGCGGATGCGAGTAAGCATATCGGCAATGGGATCACTAACACTCATGTGTCAACCCTCCGTCCAGATTACCAGGAAGACTTGCGGACGCCGGGGATCTTGCCCTCCAGCGCCAACTCGCGGAAGCAAATGCGGCACAGTCCAAAGCGACGGATGTACCCGCGCGGTCGGCCGCAGCGCTTGCAGCGGTTCCGAACGCGAGTTTTGTATTTCCGGCGGCTCTCCCGAACAATCATACATGTTTTCGCCATCGGTTACCCTTCCTTCCTGAACGGCATACCCAACATTCGCAACAACTCGCGGCCCTCTTCATCGTTCCTGGCCGTGGTCACAATGCTGATTTCCATGCCGCGCATTTTGTCGATCTTGTCGTAATCAATTTCCGGGAACACCAATTGTTCGCGCAAACCCAGGGTGTAGTTTCCGCGTCCATCAAAGGAGTTCGGCGAAACGCCGCGGAAGTCACGCACGCGCGGCAGGGCCACGTTCATCAACCGATCGAGGAACGACCACATGCGTTCTCCGCGCAGCGTCACTTTGACGCCGATGGGATTGCCCTCACGCAGCTTGAAGCCAGCGATGCTCTTGCGCGCCCGGGTGACCACCGGTTTCTGCCCGGCGATGATCGTCAGGTCGTTGACGGCGCCTTCCAGCGCTTTGGCGTTATCCAGCGCTTCGCCAACGCCGATATTGATGACAACCTTCTGGATGCGCGGGACTTGCATCACGTTTTCCAGATTCAGCGCCTTCATCAGGGCCGGAACAATTTCTTGATAACGTTCTTTCAGGC
>WFTY01000030.1 GCA_015485245.1 Anaerolineales bacterium
CCCCAGCTTTGCCCTGGAGCGGGCCCAGGAGATTCTCTACTACCTGCGCGAGGGGCTGGAGGCGGGGCGCCTGCCGCGCTCCATGCAGGTCTTTCTCGACTCCCCCATGGCCATCTCCGCCACCGAGATCTTCCGCCGCCACCCCGAGTGTTACGATGCCCAGGCGCGTGAGCTGTTCCGCAATGGCGACGGCCCTTTCGATTTTCCCGGCCTCCACTTCACCAGCCAGACCGCCGACTCCATCGCCCTCAACCGCATCGGCGGTGGCGCGGTCATCATCGCCGGCTCCGGCATGTGCACCGGCGGGCGGGTGCGTCACCACCTCAAGCACCACCTCTGGCGCGAAGACAGCAGCATCGTCTTCGTCGGCTTTGCCGCCTACGGCACCCTGGCGCGGCGCATCGTCGATGGCGCCAGCGAAGTAAAACTGTTTGGCGAACAGATTCGCGTGCGGGCCAGCATCTACACCATCGGCGGCTTCTCCGCCCATGCCGACCGTGACGAATTGCTGGCCTGGCACAGTAAAACCGGCCAGCCCCGTCGCACCTTCCTGGTTCATGGTGAAGAGGATGTCATGCGTTCCTTTGCCAGGCGTCTGGACAACACCGAGGTGGTCATGCCGGAGCTGCATAGCGTATACACGCTGTGACGGGCAGGAGAACCGCCATGAAATGGCTGGAACATCAACGTATTCGCCATATCCTGCGTCATCACCCCATCCCTCTTGAATACTGGGAGGCGGTGATCAAGGGCAGCGATCTCTTTCACCGTCTGACCAGCGTCGAACGCGCCCACCTGCGCGAGCTGGCCACCCTCTTCATTCGCCGCAAAAGCTTCAGCGCAGTGCAAGGCTTTGAACTGACCACGGAAAAAGTGGTGATGATCGCGGCCCAAGCCTGCCTCCCCATCCTCAAGCTGGGGCTCGACTACTACAACGACTGGGTGGAGATGGTGATCTACCCCGCGGGTTTCCGCGTTACCCGCGAGCAACGCCGGGAGAGCGGCGTGGTGGAGGAGGCGGCCCAGGCGCTCAGCGGCGAGGCCTGGTTGCAGGGGCCGGTGATCCTCGCCTGGGACGAGATCGAAGCCGACCTGGCCCACCCCCACTCGGGCCGCAACGTCGTCATCCACGAACTGGCCCACAAGATCGACATGCTCAATGGCGCCGCCAACGGCCTGCCGCCACTCCATGCCGATATGTCACAACAGCACTGGAGCACAGCCTTCAGCCACGCCTTCGACAACCTCAACCAGAGCCTGGAAAAACACCACCACCCCGCCATCAACCCCTACGCCGCCACCAACCCGGCGGAATTCTTCGCCGTCGTCAGCGAATACTTCTTCAGCGACCCAAAAACACTGCAGCGCCACTACCCGGCGGTCTATGAACAACTCACCACGTTCTATCGCCAGGATCCACTGGAATAGGGTCTAAGCCGCGTTGGTTTATCAAGGGTTTTCAGGGCTGCGGTTGTTTGACGATGAAGACGGTGAATGGCCACAGGGGGATGCCGATTGTTTTCGATTCGATGAGTCGTCCGCCCGTTTGCAGCAAGGTAGGGAGTACGTCTACTGCGCGGCATCCCATGGAGAGTGTGGGAAGGCGCCAGGCGATCTGTTCTACTTTTTGTGCCAGTCGTAGCGTTTGGAGATGCGGCGGTAGATCGATTTCAGTGTTTCCGCGGCTAATGCCTTGCGCATATCTGACTCCTCGTTCACGCCTGTTGTCCAACTGCAACTCAGGTTACAGAGTTTTCCGTTCGGGGGTGTTAGTCTGCCTTCCATTCAACAGGAGGTGCGTCCCATGCTCGAGTACGAGGTCACGGCCCAACGTATCGATGATCACGGCAGCCTGGTTCACTGCAAGGAGGCGGAGCTTCTGATCGATACCGACGTTAAAGGCCGCGTTGATGCCTTCAATCCCGCCGAGTTGCTGCTGGCAGCGTGTATTCTGAAAAATATGGAGCGCGTCGCGCCCATCATCCACTTTGATTCTGTCTCTTATACACATCTCCGAGC
>WFTY01000031.1 GCA_015485245.1 Anaerolineales bacterium
CGCGTGGTGGCCGGTTCGTTCCGCGACGTGCTGGTCGCCGGGGATGTCGGCCCGCTGGGGGTGCGGCTGGCTCCTTATGGGCGTGTGCAGCCTCAACAGGCGCGCCAGGCGTTTGCCGAACAGATCGCTGCATTGTGTGCAGCGGGGGCTGATTTGATCGTGCTGGAGACTTTCAGCGACCTGTACGAAATCCGCGAGGCGGTGGCCGCGGCGCGGGAAGTTTGCGACCTTCCGGTGGTCGCCACGGTGACCTTCACGCGCGACGATCGTACCGTGTTGGGCGACACCCCAGCGGCGGTGGCACATTTGTTGGCCGAGTGCAATGCGGATGTGATTGGAGCGAACTGCTCCGGTGGCCCGGCGCAGTTGCAGCGAATCCTGGAACAGATGCGCCAGGCGGTGCCCGAGGCGCGCTTCGCCATCAAACCCAATGCGGGTTGGCCGGAGCATGTCGCCGGGCGGGTGATGTATACCGCCCATCCGGATTATTTCGGTGAGTATGCCGAAACGTTCGCCCGCCTGGGCGTGCGTCTGATGGGCGGCTGTTGCGGCACCACTCCCGAGCACATCACGGCCATGCAGCAGCGCCTGGATCAATTGCCTCCCGATTTTCAGGTGGCTGAAGTGGCTCCGGCGGTTCGGATAACCGCGCGTGATCTTTCCCCCAAGGGGCCGACTCGGCTGGCGCAGCGTCTGGCGGAGGGAAAGTTCACCGTTGCGGTGGAGATGGATCCGCCGCGCGGCCTCTCGCCGCACAAACTGTTGGCCGGGGCCAGCTTGCTTGCCGAGGCCGGAGCGGACGTGATCAACGTGGCCGATAGCCCAATGGCGCGCATGCGCATGAGCCCCTGGGCGGTGTGTGACTTGATTCAGCGCAACGTGGGGGTGGAGACCACCCTGCATTTCCCCACCCGTGGGCGGAACTTACTGCGCGTTCAAGGGGACCTGCTCGCTGCCCATGCCCTGGATATTCGCAACGTCTTTGTGGTGATGGGCGATCCCACCGCCATCGGCGATTACCCCGACGCCATGGATGATTACGACCTTGTCCCCTCGGGGTTGATCCGGCTCATCAAGCAGGGGTTCAATGCCGGGGTCGATCACGCCGGGGTGGATATCGGTCAGCCGACGGCTTTCTTCGTGGGTTGTGCGCTGAACCTGCTCCCTTCGAAGCCGGAGCGTGAGATAAAAGTGCTGCACCGCAAGATTACCAACGGCGCGGATTTCGCTCTCACGCAGCCCGTTTATCAACCGGAGAAGGCGCGCCAGTTCTTGCAACGTTACGAGGAGCTTTATGGCCCGCTGGGAATCCCCATCCTGGCGGGAGTGCTGCCGCTGTATACCGCCCGGCATGCGGCCTTTTTGCAGAATGAGGTCCCTGGCATCATCATCCCCCCGGAGGTGATGGCGCGCATGGAGAACGCCGGTGACGCTGCCGCCGAAGAGGGCAAGCGCATTGCCATTGAACACATTCAGGCGATGAAACCGTGGGTGGCCGGGATTTACGTCATGCCGCCCTTTGGCCGCTATGACCTGGTGGCGGAAATCATCGAGGCGGTGAAGGCGTGAGCCGCGCTAATGCAGAGGCGCGGAGATGCAGGGCAAGTTTTCTTTCCTCTCTGCACCTCCGCGCCTCTGCGTTGAACAATGAGCGGTCTTTGGCTGTCTCCTCTATTTGGGCGGGGAGATCAGGGCGTAGGCGCCGGCCCCTTCCAGTACCATGCCAATGATGATGAGGAACACCCCCACACGGGTGGGCGTCCAGTCAAGGGCGAGCAGTTGCAGGGTGAAGTCCATCAGTTGGTTGGCGAACTCTACCCATACAGATGTCGGCGCCGCATCTTCAGCCATGGGCTGATTCGCTGGCGTCGGCATGCTGGCGAACACGGTGATTACGAGGCCGCTGAGCAGGAAAAGCAACCCGGTGACGATTAGAATCCAGCCTAGCGTTTGTTGGGGTCTCATGGCAAAGTTATAACACAAAACCCGCCAAATATGTTGGCGCTCGTCTTGAAAATTTCCTCCCACTTTTTTTCGCGGCATGGTATAATCCCGTGCCGTCCGCCCGCCGTTGGCGTTGAGGGCGGCTTTATTTTGTCATACTGCTCAGGCTCAAGCATATCCCCGCAAATTCGCAGCCGGAGCCGGAAAGGGTACTGAACGATGAATGAATTATTGAGTGCTGTCAAAGCCCCGCGCAATCCCAAAATCCCCGATTTGAAGATCGGTGATATGGTCAGCGTGTTTGTGCGCATCAAAGAAGGCAACAACGAGCGCGTCCAGGAGTTCAAAGGCACGGTTATCGCTGTTCACGAGAGCTCCACAACCCCCACCTTCACCGTGCGGCGCATCGCCAGCAACGGGATCGGTGTGGAGCGTATTTTCCTCTTCCAGTCGCCGCGTATTGAAAAAGTGACGGTGCAGCGCCATTCGCATGTCCGCCGCGCCAAGCTGTATTACCTGCGCGAGCGCACCGGGAAGCGTGCCCGCCTCAAGCAGAAGTTCAACAAATAACCTGCGAGCAACCGGCGTCGGCTGGTGATAACTTGAGTTTAGATGGGGTGCAGCCGTCAGCGCGCTGCACCCCTTTTTGGTAACCTTATGCAACCTCCATTAATTGGGATTACGACGTACCGGAAGGCGGACGCCCGCAATTATGCCCAGATCGGCGGGGCCGAGGCGTATGTGCAGGCTGTGGCCCGCGCCGGCGGCCTGCCGGTGTTGGTTCCGTTGGGGTTGGCCGCAGCTGAACTGCGTTCTCTGGTGGAACGCCTCGATGGCGTTCTCTTCACTGGTGGCGGAGATATTGCCCCAGAGCGTTATGGGGTGCAGACTGATTTTGAACTGATGTCGGTAGACCCCGATCGTGACCGGGTTGAGCTGGAGCTGTTTGAGTTTGCTCTGCGCTCGAAAACCCCTTTCCTGGGGGTCTGCCGCGGTTTGCAGGTGATCAACGTGGCGCTGGGAGGCAGGTTGTACGTGGATATCGCTGCTGAACTGCCCGAGGCTTTGCCGCATCGTTTTTACCCTGATTGGCCGCGCGAACACCTTGCCCATCCGGTTGCTGTTAAAGAGGGGTCGTTGTTATCTCAGGTGTTGGGTGTGGCTGAAGCGCAGGTCAACAGCCTGCACCATCAGGGGGTGCGGGAACTGGGCGCGGGGCTGGTGGTTACAGCGCAGGCGCCCGATGGCATGATCGAGGCGCTGGAAGTGCCCGATCACCCCTTTGGGCTGGCGGTGCAATGGCACCCCGAAAATTTACAGGCCGACCCCGCCATGCGGCGGTTGTTCCAATCCCTGGTGAAGGCCGCTCAATCAACCACATGACTTCAACCGACCTGATTGGCGTGTTCGATTCGGGCGTCGGGGGGCTTTCTGTGTTGAGAGAGATCCACCGACAACTGCCGGGAGAGAATCTGCTTTTTGTGGCCGATCAGGCGCACGTTCCGTATGGTTCCCGTCCGCTGGAAGAAGTGCGCGTCTTCGCCGAGGTGATCACGCGCTACCTGTTGAGCCGCGGCGCCAAACTGATTGTGGTGGCCTGCAACACTGCTTCGGCGGCGGCGTTGAGCTACCTGCGCCAACGCTTTCCCAAAACCCCTTTTGTGGGCATGGAACCGGCGGTCAAACCGGCGGCGGAACGCACCCAAAGCGGCGTGGTGGGCGTGCTGGCGACCCCGGCGACTTTTCAGGGGAAACTCTACGCCTCGGTCGTGGATCGTTTTGCCCAGGGAGTGACGGTTTTGCAGGATGTCTGTCCTGGACTGGTGGAACAGATCGAGCGCGGCGAACTGACTTCCCCGGCGACGGCCGCGATTTTGGAGCGCGCCCTGCGCCCGATGCTGGCTCAGGGGGTGGACTGCCTGGTGATGGGTTGCACGCATTACCCCTTTGTGATCCCCTTGATTGAAGAGATCGTTGGCCCCGGTGTGGAAGTGATTGACCCTGCGCCGGCGGTGGCGCGTCAGGTGGAGCGCGTGTTGCGGGCGCGGGGGTTGCAAGGCAAAGCCTCTGGCGGGGGGACGGTGCGCGTCCTCACCACCGGCGACGCGGCGAAACTGCGCGCCTTCTTGCCCCGGCTGCTGGGCGAGCGCTGGCCGGTCGAGGCGCTGGGCTTCGGCGAGGGCGAGCTTGAGGCTCCAGAGACCTGATACCGGGCGCTATTCCGCTCTCCCCAGGCGAGCGCGCTCTTCCTCGGCGATGACGGGGTCGAGTTTCTTGAACAGCGGGCGCGGTTTTTGCAGCGCCGCGCCGGGTTGCAGGTGACTCGGTCGCCAGCGGGGTTCATCGTCGGGCGGGCGGTAACGCAGGGCGGTGTGCATGCCCAGGTTATCTTTGATCTCTTCGACGTATTGCTCGCCGAACAGCGGGCGTTCGTAGCCGAAGAAACGGTTGAGCGCCTCGCTGGTGTGCGGCAGGAAGGGAGCAAACAGCACCTTGAGCGAATCAATCGCCCGCAACGCGGTGTAGACTGATTTGGCGGCCTCGGCTTTATCTTCTTTAATCTCAAACCAGGGGGCGGCGGCGTCGAGGTATTTGTTGACCTCGGTCGCCAGGCGCATGGCCTCGTTCAGCGCGGCGCGCAGCCGCACGGCTTCCAGTGCTTTGCCGACTGACTCGAATCCGGCCTCGATGGTCGCCAGCAGTTCTTTGTCCTTGGGGCGCAGGTTGGCGGGAGATACATCCGGGACGCGCCCCTCCCAGTGTTTGTAGCAAAAAGAGAGCACGCGATTGGCCAGGTTGCCCCAGTTGGCGACCAGTTCGTTGTTGTTGCGGGCGACGAATTCGCCCCAATCCCAATCGGTATCCTTGCTCTCCGGCATGTTGACCGTCAGGTAATAGCGCAGCGCGTCGGGGTCGTAGCGCTGGAGGACATCGAGCCCCCACACCGCCCAGTTGTTGCTGCCGCTGATTTTCTTCTTCTCCAGATTCATGAACTGGTTGGCAGGGACGTCGTAGGGCAACGTGAGGCGCTTGCCGCGCTCGCCGGTGATGCGTTCGATGAAGCGCTCGCCCGCGCCCATCAGCTCGGCGGGCCACAGCGCGGTGTGGAAGAAGATGTTGTCTTTGCCGATGAAGTAGAAGGCGCGCGCCTCAGGGTTGGTCCACCAGTCCTGCCAGGCCTGGGGCGCGCCGCTGACCTGCGCCCACTCGATCGCTGCCGAGAGGTATCCGATCACCGCCTCGAACCACACGTACAGACATTTGCCGTCCCAGCCTTCCACAGGGACGGGGATACCCCAATCCAGGTCGCGGGTGATTGGGCGCGGCTTGAGGCCTTCGCCTTCGATTTTGCGCAGCGATTCGCCCAGCACGGTATCGCGCATGTGATCCTGGCGCTGGCGCAAAAAGCGAATCACTTCCGGCTCCAGTTTGGAAAGGTCGAGGAAGAAGTGCTCGGTATCGCGCAATTCCAGCGCGCCGCCGGTTTTGGCGTGGGGGTTAATCAGCTTCTCGGGTTCGAGTACGTTGCCGCAGGAATCGCACTGATCGGAGCGCGCTCCCTCCGCGCCGCAGATATAGCAGGTGCCTTCCACGTACCGGTCGGGCAGGAAGCGTTCGTCTTTGAGCGAAAACCACTGCGGGCGGATTGCGGGGTAGAGAAAGCCGTTGTCCTTCAGCGCCAGGAAGATGTTTTGTGAGATGTAGAAGTGATTCTCGGTGTGAGTGGTGGTGAACAAGTCGTAGGTGATGCCCATGCCCTGGAACAGCTCTAGGAAACCGGCATGGAAGCGTTTATAGACTTCCTCGACGGGCTTTCTTTCTTTGTCGGCGCGCAGGGTGACGGGTGTGCCGTGCGAATCGGTGCCGCTGACCATCAGCACGCGATTCCCCTTCAGCCGGTGGTAGCGGGCGACGATATCCCCCGGCAGGTGCGAGCCGGTGATGTTGCCCACGTGAATTTCGGCGTTGGCGTAGGGCCAGGCGATGGCGACCAGGATATTCGCGGTCATGGGAGGACCTCCTCAGGATAAGAGCAATTAAGAAAAAAGGCTGCCTTGCGGCAGCCGGGGGTTTTAGGGGGCCTGGAAATCAACCTTGCTTTTCCATGCCGAAGGCTGCCGGTGAACAGGCGCGGCGCATCATGTCCATCATGGCGGACATGCGCATCAGGTTGTCAACGGGCAGGAGATTGAACATTTCGCTGTCTGGCCTCCGGTGATTTTAGTCTAGTATGGGGCCGTAGATTTGTCAAGCTTCCGCGTTGTTGCTGCTGTCTAAAAGGGCTTTGAGCTTTTCCATGCGAGGATCAATGACTTCGGTCACGCAGTCGCATTGCTCGTGGTTGTGGTTGACGCCGCACTGCGGGCACAGTCCCTTACAATCCGGGCGGCAGATTGGGCTGATAGGCACTTCCAAAAGCAGGTATTCGCGCACCAGCGGGGCGAAGTCGATTTTTCCGTTGGCGGGCACCAGCAGTTCGGTCGCTGCGTCGGCGTGAGATGGGAAGGTGAACAATTCCGAAAACTCGCTTTGCAACGGCTGGGTGAAACCGTCCAGGCAGCGCGCGCAGGTCGCTTGCACGGAGGCCGTGAACACTCCCTGGGCCAGCAGGCCCTCGCCTGTGCGCGTGATAGCGATCGCGCCGCTGACGCTCTCGAGGAGGAAATCCTCGCCCAAGGTAAGATGGGAAAACTCGAAATCGAAGACCCGCTGATAGCCGATCTCTTCATGGATGATGAAGCCGACCTCGAGGAGAAACTCAAGGGAAGTTTTCGTCATGGGGGTACCTGTGGGGAATTAAGATGTCGGCATTATAGCACAGAGTGGGGGCAAACTGTGGTAAGCTGATAAGCATCCGGTTGTCCGCGAGGAGGCTGATGATGCGCTTGTTGATCGCCACCCATAACCCTGGAAAGCTGAGAGAGTTTCGAGCGCTGTTGCAGGCGTGGCCCGTGGAATTGCTTTCGCCGCAAGATTTAGGGCTGAATCTGGCTGTTCAAGAGGTGGGCAGCACCTATCGGGAGAATGCTGCGCTCAAGGCGCAGGCCTACGCTCAGGCGTCCGACCTGCTCACCCTGGCGGACGATTCTGGCCTGGAGGTGGACGTGCTCGACGGCGCGCCCGGTTTGTTTTCCGCCCGCTATGCGCCGCATCCGGGGGCGACGGATGCCGATCGGCGGGCATTTTTGTTGGAGAACCTGCGTTATTATCCTCGACCCTGGCTCGCTCGATTCCGCTGTGTGGTGGCGCTGGCTCCCCCTGGTGAATCGCCGCGCTTTTTTGAGGGGCTTTGTCCGGGGGAGATCATCCCCGAGGAGCGCGGGAAGCACGGTTTTGGATATGATCCTGTTTTCCTGGTGGAAGGGACGGGAAAGACGATGGCGGAACTCCCGCTGGAAGAGAAAAATCGCCTCAGTCATCGCGCCCGGGCGGTGATGGCGGCGCGCGCGGCGCTGGCTGCCGCGCTTGAGCGTGGGATGCCTGGCTCGCCAGGGGAGGATGCCTGAAACGGAATCTCTGTGAGCATTGTCACTTCTCTGGTAGGGGAGTAGGTGCGATATAATTTCCCCGCCGGGGTTGTCTCGCCGTGTGAGCGCTGCGATTGCTGGCGTCAGCATCACCGTGAGAGACTGTAATCCCTGCCAGTGTTGCTGGATTTAATCGCCCTGTGTTCTACTTCTAACCCACTTGATATTTTATGAGGAGGCCGAATGTCAACCCTTAAGAACACCCTCATCGGGTATGTCTCCTACCGGGGGCGCGAGGGGCATTATAGTTTTCTGCTGCATCGCCTCACCGGTTTGGGAACGTTGTTGTTCCTGACGATCCATATCATTGATATGGCCTGGTTTTATTGGGCTCCAGATCTGTTTGAAGAAGCGTTGCAGTTGTACCGCAGCTGGCCTTATTTGATTGGTGAAATCGCGCTGGTGTTTGCAGTGTATTTTCACGGCATCAACGGCCTGCGGATCGCCATTGTGGATATGTTTGCACCCAACAAGTGGACGATTGCTGCGGAGCGCAACGCGGTACGTTGGACGCTGGTGGGTAGCCTGATTTTGTGGCTGCCATCCGCGGCGATCATGCTCTCTCACGCCATTTCGGCCAGCAACGAAGCGGCGCAGATGTTGGACAAGCTGGGGATTTTCTAGGAGGCTGAGATGGCAACCCGTCAGGTTAAAATTTCCCAAAATTATGAAACCATCGCCTGGAAATGGATGCGCTACAGCGCTATTCTGTTGATCCCGCTGGTCTTTGGACATGTGCTGTTGCAGGATGTAATTGTGGGCGTCTACGAGATCAACGCAGATTACGTTGCCCGCCGCCTGGGCACCTGGTTCTTCCAGGCTTATGATATCGCCCTTTTGGGCTTCGCCTTTGCTCACGGCGTGAACGGATTGCGTCAGGTGTTGCGCGATTTTATCCACAACCCCAAGACGTTCCGCCTGGTGAGCATCGCGTTGTTTATTTTCTGGGCAGCCATCACCGCTTATGGGGGCATTGCCATTGTGATGGCCGTTAACGCAAAACTGGCGAGTTTATAGCCTCGTGGAGAGAGAAATCATGGCAAACGTACATCAATATGAAGTCGTCGTCGTCGGAGCGGGCGGCGCGGGCCTGATGGCCGGACTGTACGCCTCAAAGACGGCCAAGACCGCCGTGATCAGCAAGTTGTATCCCACGCGTTCGCACACCGGTGCGGCGCAGGGCGGCATTGGCGCGGCGCTGGGTAATCTCGAGGACGACAGCCCGGAATGGCACACTTACGATACGGTCAAAGGGAGCGATTACCTGGGCGACCAAGACGCGATTGAATTTATGTGCGCGGCGGCGCCCGATGTGGTTTATGAACTGGAACACATGGGGTTGCCCTTCAACCGCACGCCGGATGGCAAGATTGCCCAGCGGCGTTTTGGTGGTCACACCAATAATGAGACGGGGAAACCCGTCACGCGGGCATGCTACGCGGCAGACCGTACTGGTCACATGATCTTGCAGACCCTGTATCAGCAGTGTATTAAGAACAACGTCACGTTCTACGATGAATTCCACGTGCTGGATTTCATCACCGTCAACGGCGCGGCGGCGGGTGTTGTCGCGCTGGAGCTGGCCACCGGCGAATTGCACATCTTTCATGCCAAAGCGGTCATCTTCGCCACAGGCGGGCATGGACGGGTGTGGGAGATCACTTCCAACGCTTATGCCTACACCGGCGATGGTGTGGCGATCACCCTGCGACGCGGCATCCCCGCCGAGGATATGGAATTCTTCCAGTTCCACCCTACGGGGATTTATCGCATGGGCATCCTGATCACCGAGGGCGTGCGCGGCGAAGGGGGCGTACTGCTCAACGATAAAGGTGAGCGCTTTATGGATCGATATGCCCCGACGGTCAAAGACCTGGCCTCGCGCGATGTGGTCAGCCGGGCGATGTATCTGGAGATGAAGGCCGGGCGAGGGATCGGTGGCAAGCGTTATCTGCATTTGGACATTACTCCCGAAACGGTGAATAAATATGCCGCACTGGATGGGCGTGTGCGCCCGGATGGTTCGCCGTATACCGTTACCGGCGAGGAAATCCTTAAAAAATTGCCGGATATCATCGATTTCTGCAAAACCTACCTCGGCGTAGATCCGGTGAGCCAACCCATGCCGGTGCAGCCGACGGCGCATTACGCTATGGGCGGCATCCCCACCAATGTGCGCACGGAGATTGTGATTGACGAGAACAACACGGTCATGCCGGGCGCTTATGCCGCCGGCGAGGTGGCCTGTGTGAGCGTGCACGGTGCCAATCGCCTGGGCACCAACTCGCTGCTGGATATCGTTGTCTTTGGGAAAGAAGCGGGGATCAATGCGGCGGAGTTTGCGCGTGGTGCCTCCTTCCAGCCGTTGCCTGATGATGCCGCTGACTTTACCCGTCAACAGCTTGACGCTTTGCGTAACGGCAGCGGCAAGGAGCGCGCTGCGGATATCGCCCGTGAAATGAAGGAAGTGATGTTCGACCATGTGGGCGTCTTCCGCATAGAAGAGGGCATGCAGCAGGCGTTGGAGAAGGTGCGTGAACTCAAGCAGCGCTTCAAAGAGGTTCGCGTAGAAGACCAGGGCAGTCGCTTCAACACGGAGCTGCTGAACACCTGGGAGCTGAGCAACCTGCTGGATCTGGCCGAGGTGACGGCGGCTTCGGCTCTGGCGCGCAAGGAAAGCCGCGGCGCGCACGCGCGTGACGACTTCCAGGAGCGGGATGATAAAAACTGGATGAAGCACACGCTGGCCTGGCTGAAAGATGGTGACGTGGAGCTGCGTTACAAACCGGTCACCCTGACGAAATATGAGCCGAAGAAGCGGGTTTATTAGGAGAAAAATCATGCAGGTGACAATAGATGTCTTCCGCTTTGATCCGGAGAAGGACCAAAAACCGCATTTCGATCAGTTTGTGGTTGAGGCCGAACCCGTTGATCGCGTTCTGGATTTGCTGGAAAAGATCAAGGATTATCACGATGGGTCGCTGACTTTTCGCCGCTCCTGTGCGCACGGGGTTTGCGGTTCGGACGCCATGCGCATCAATGGAGTCAACCGCCTGGCGTGCAAGGTGCTGGTGCAAGACGTGGGCACACGCATCAAGGTGGAGCCGATCCTGGGTTTGAAGGTGAAGCGCGACCTGATTGTTGATATGGAGCCGTTCTTCGACCACTATAAATCCGTGTTGCCCTATTTCATTAACGATGAAGCCCCCCCGGAAAAGGAGCGCCTCCAAAGCCCGGAAGCGCGGGAGCGCTTTGACGATACCACCAAGTGCATTCTGTGTGCGGCCTGCACCACCTCTTGCCCGTCGTTCTGGTCGGACAGCGCATACGTCGGCCCGGCGGCGATCGTCAACGCCCACCGGTTCATCTTCGATGATCGTGATCAGGGAGCGGCGCAGCGGCTGGAGATTCTCAATCAGCAGATGGGCGTGTGGCGCTGCCGCACAGCCTTCAACTGCACAGAGGCCTGCCCGCGCGATATCCACATCACCCAGGCCATCGCGGAGGTGAAGAAGGCCATCACGAGCGGCAAGTTAGACTGATCTCTCTTCGCAGGATGTTTTTCAAGCCCGCGGCCAGGAGTGTGCCGCGGGCTTGTTCTCTTAATGGCGCGATGCTATAATTTCCTTGTTGCCCCGGTAGCTCAACAGGATAGAGCAAGGCTCTCCTAAAGCCTAGGTTGTGGGTTCGACTCCCGCCCGGGGCACTGGTTTAGGGTGGAACAGAGCTTGCACCTGAAGCAGAAAAAGGAGAAAATGGTGCTGGCTGGAAAAGGTTTTTTCATCACCGATTTGACCGCCTGCGAGCAAGGGAATCCGGTAGCCATCGCACGGCGGGCCGTGCGCGCCGGGTTGAGCCATGTGGTTATCCAGGTGGCGGAAGAGGGCGCGGCGCGCAACGTCGGTTTGTTACCCGCGGCTGTGCGGGTGCTGCGCGATCAGGGGGTGACGGTGTGGGGCTGGCAGTTCGTCACCGGCGATCAACCGCTGGATGAGGCTCGCCAGGCCGTTGAGCAGTTGAGAGCAGCGCCGCTGGAAGGGCTGGTCATCTGTGCGGAAGATGCTTACAAGTTGCCGGGGAAGGATTCCGCTGCTCGCCTTTACCTGAGCGAGTTGCGGGCAGTTTTTCCTGACCTGCCGCTGGCTTTCAGTTCGTATCGTTTCCCCTCGTATCATCCTCAAATCCCCTGGGAAACCTTCCTGGCGTTTTGTGATTACAACATGCCCAAGGT
>WFTY01000032.1 GCA_015485245.1 Anaerolineales bacterium
ATCGATATCACCGCCCAGGCACTCTGCATGGATGATGCCATAAGGGAACATCTCGATGTGCATCAACTGGTATTTGCTGTCGTCGAAGACCTCGGCCAGCGGTTTGCCAAACTTCTTCTGGAACACCTTTTCGGCTTCCTTCGCCTGGCGCGGCATCCAGTTGCGGATGATGGTGTTCATCGGATGATCGGCGCTGCCGCAGTCCACGCCGATCCAGCGCAACTTTTTGGCCTTGGCCCACTCGGCAAACTCGCGGTCGGGGCCGGGATGCTTGACCATATAGCGGATTTCGTCCGCGGTATCATGATCCCAACCAAAATGGTGGTACCCCGTGTGGATGATGAGGATATCGCCCTCCTTGACCTCCACACGCTCCTCCACCATCTGACTGGTGTAGATATCGTAATCGCCAGCGACATCGCTCAAATCCACGATCACCCCTTCATGGACAAGGAAATCCATATCCAGCTCAGCCATATCCTTGCCCGGCGTGTAAAAGTGGATTTCGCCATCCAGGTGCGTCCCCAGGTGGTTGGAATGGGTCAATAACTGGCCGTTGGCTCCATTAGGCGCCAGGCGCTTGAAATACTTAACCTGCAAGGGCTCATAGGTCGGCCACGGGGGCGTCCCCACCCCCAAAGGAATGGTGAGATCAATCAGCTTCATCTAAACGCTCCTTACTCCTGTATCAGGACTACACAAAACTCAAAACGCGCCAGAGAGCAGCGCCAACACAACGCCTCCAGCCACCACGCTCCCCAATTGTCCGGCGGTGTTGGCGCCCATGGCGTGCATCAGCAAAAAGTTGCCGCGATCATACTCCTGCCCCACGCGCTGCACAATGCGCGCCGACATGGGAAAGGCACTGATACCCGCGGCGCCGATCAGCGGGTTGAACTTCCTGCCGGAAAGCAGATAAAGCAGCTTGCCAAACAGCACGCCGCCCACCGTGTCCAGCACGAAGGCCAGCAGCCCCATCGCCAGGATCAAGGCCGTCTCCGGGCGAATAAAGCTCGCTCCGGTCATCGTGCTGCCAATCGTCAACCCGAGGAAGATGGTGGTGACGTTGGCGATCTCGTTCTGCGCCGCTTTGGAGAGGCGCTCCACAACGCCAGATTCACGCATCAGGTTACCAAACATCAGCGTGGCGATCAACGGCGAAGCCTTTGGAGAGATCAACGAGACGATGATGGTCACTACAATGGGAAAAAGCACACGCGCTGTCTTGGAGATCTCCCGTTGCGTATAGGGCATGCGCACGGTGCGCTCCGCGTTGGTGGTCAACAAGCGCATCACCGGCGGCTGGATGATGGGCACCAACGACATATAGCTATAAGCCGCCACAGCGATCGGCCCCAGCAACTCCGGCGCCAGACGACTGGAGACGTAAATCGCCGTTGGCCCGTCAATCGCCCCAATAATGCCGATCGAGGCCGCCTCGTTCATATTAAACCCCAGACCGAGCGCCAGCATCAGGGTGCCAAAAATTCCAAACTGTCCAGCCGCTCCCAACAACGCCATTTTGGGGTTCTCCAGCAGAGGGCCGAAATCGGTCATCGCGCCTATGCCAATGAAAATCAACAAAGGGAACAACTCGGTGGTGATGCCCGCTTCGTAGAGAATTCCCAGCAGCCCGTGCTGACTGGCATCAGCGATGCCTGTCAGCGGCAAGTTGGTGAGAATGGCACCAAAGCCAATCGGCAACAGCAAAACCGGCTCATAATCCTTCGCCACAGCCAGGTAGATCAGCACGCCGCCCACCACGATCATGATCGCGCTCTGCCACGTCAGCGATAAGGGAGCCTGCAACAACAGCCTGACGATATCCATAGAATACTCCCTACTCGAAGCGCACCAACACGGCGCCGTAATCCACAGCCTGTCCCGGCGCGACCTCTACGCTGGCCACACGACCAGCCTGGGGCGAATAAATCTTATTCTTCATCTTCATGGCGTCGAGAACACAAAGTGGATCCCCGGCCTGAACATCCTGTCCAGGGGCGACCATCACTTCCACGATATCCCCCGGCATGGGGGCAGTGACCACGCCCGTGACCACTTCTGTCACAGAAGATGTGGCCGCAGCGGCGGTCGCCTGAGGGGTCACCGGGGGCGCAGGCACAGCAGCGTCAACACGCGCCTCTGGGGCAAGCGCAGCGCGCCCGCCACCGGCTTCAAGGTAAACCTGATAGGCGCGCCCGTTCACGCGGGCGATCACAGGTGAAACATTTAAATCCTCAACTTCTACTTGGAATTCCTGGCCGTCGATTCGCACAAGGATTATGTGGGTGTTGTCAGCCATCCTGCCTCCACAGTGCATTCATGAGCCACCAGCGGCCCTGCGGCGTTTCAAGCACTTTTCCCAACGCTGCCTGCCGACGTTGTTGAGCCTTCAGAAAAGCCACCGCCGTCGCTGCAGCCACCGCAGCAGCATCGTTTTCCACTTCCCCGCCTTCAGGTTGAGGGGCTTCTTGTGAAGCGCGCGGCGCGAACAGCTCCCGCAAGGCGATCATCACCAGAATCAAAACCCCCAGCGAGGCAAAGGTGATTAAAATTCCCATCACGCTGATACTTAAACCCTGAGCCAGATTACTCACTGGATCACCTCAGTTTCCTGCTAAAGCGGGATATTGCCATGCTTTTTCGGGCGCGTCTGGGCGCGTTTATCTTTGAGCAGCTCCAGGGCGGCGATCAACCGCGGGCGCGTTTCAGCGGGGATAAGCACATCGTCTACGTGGCCGCTGGCAGCAGCCGTATACGGCTTGGAGAACTTCTCCTTGAACTCGGCGACGAACTGCTGCCGGGCTTCTGCGGGGTTCTCCACGCCCTTCAAATCTTTAGCATAAAGGATGTTGACCGCGCCGTCCGCGCCCATCACGGCGATCTCCGCCGTCGGCCAGGCATACACCAGATCAGTGCGGATGTATTTACTGCTCATCACAATATAAGCGCCGCCATAGGCCTTGCGCACGATTACAGCCAGCTTTGGCACGGTGGCTTCCGAATAAGCATATACGATCTTGGCGCCGTGCCGGATGATGCCGCCGTGCTCCTGCAACACACCAGGCATAAAGCCAGGCGTGTCGATCAGTGAGATCAGAGGGAGATTGAAGGCATCGCAAAAACGAATGAAGCGGGCGATCTTGTCGGAGGCATCAATATCCAGCACCCCTGCCCGCACCAAAGGCTGATTGGCGATCACGCCCACGGGCTGCCCGTGCAAGCGGGCAAAACCCACAATCGCAGTCGTGGCAAAGCGCTCGTGTACGGGCATAAAGCTGCCCAGGTCGAAAATGCGCTCGATCACCGCGCGCATATCGTAGGCCTCCGATGGATCGGTGGGCACCAGCGTGTTGAGCGCTTCGTCCTGCCGCCAGGGATCGTCCTGAGGCGGGATCGCGGGCGGAGCTTCGGCGTTGTTGGAAGGCAGGTAACTGAGCAACTGGCGCGTGAGCTGATAGGCGGCGGGTTCATCAGGAGCGACGAAATGCGCCACGCCGCTCTTTGCGCTGTGCACCGCCGCGCCGCCCAGAGCCTCTATGTCCACTTTTTCGCGCGTCACCGTCTCGATCACTTTAGGGCCGGTGATAAACATCTGGCTGACGCCCTCGGTCATGACGACAAAATCCGTCAAGCCGGGCGCATAAACCGACCCTCCGGCGCAGGGGCCAGCCATCACGCTGATCTGCGGCACCACGCCGCTGGCCTGGGTGTTACGCCAGAACAGCTCCGAGTATGCCGCCAGGCTGTAAACGCCCTCCTGGATGCGCGCGCCAACCGAATCCATGATGCCGATGACTGGCACGCCCGCGTCCAAAGCCAGGTCAAGCACTTTACCAATCTTCTGCCCCTGAACCTCGGAAAACGAGCCGCCCAGCACGGTGAAATCTTGAGCATAAACGGCGACCATGCGACCGTCGATTTTGCCAAATCCGACAACCACGCTATCGCCGGGATAGCGCTTTTGATCCATACCAAAATCAACGTGGCGATGCGTCCAATAGGCGTCAATTTCCTGAAAGCTCCCCTCGTCCAAAAGCAGATTGATGCGTTCGCGGGCCGTCAACTTCCCTTTGGCGTGCTGCGCTTCGATGCGCTTCTCACCCCCACCTTGAGCGATGCTCTTGCGCTTTTCTTTCAACTCAGCGATCAGTGCTTGATGATCCAAAATGGCTCCTCCGTATCATCGAATGACGCAAACTGAATATTCAGCCCGAGATCAAAGGGCGGAGAAGTCTCCCTCCGCCCCCTGGCCGCTAGCCTGACCTCTCGCCAAAATGCGGTTTCATTTTACGCAGCGGTGTCTGTATCTGTCAATCTAACAAATGTCACCATAACGCCACACGATCTGCACAGATCCCCTCCCCTTATTCTTTAACATAAGGCAGGCCCAGCGCCTCGGGCTTGGCCGCCCCCCAGCGAGTGCGAAACCAGCCCGTGGACATAATCACCAACACGATCACAGTAATCACAAAGGGAATGGTACGCCAAATGTAGCGCGAAAGCACGCCAGGCAGCACCATCTCCGGGTTGAGCGAAAGCTGCCACATCGTACCAAAGAGCAGAGATCCCCCCAGCAAAAACCAGGGATTCCACATCGAGAAAAAGACCAGAGCCAGGGCAACAAACCCCCACCCCATCAAGAAGTTGTAACTCCACACAGGGTTGTAGTTCAGCGAATACACCGCGCCAGCCAGCCCCATAAACATCCCTGCAACCACAACGCACAAATAACGAATGCGCGCCACGTTGATGCCCGAAACCTCCGCCACAGAGGGATTCTCGCCCACTGAGCGAATCGCCAGGCCCAGGCTGGTCTTGTGCAGCACGAACCAGACCAATCCTACGGAGGCGATGCCCACATAGAAAAACGGAGAAAGCCCAAACAGCGTGGGGATGCGATCCATGCCCAGCGGGCCGGTGTACGGGCTGCCGATGTAGGTCGTCAGACCAAAACCGAGGATCCAGATCCCCATGCCGCTGACGACCTGATCGCCTCCCAGGGTGATCGAGAAAAATCCGTGCAGCAAACCCAGCAAGCCGCCCACCGCAATGCCCGCCAGAAAACCCAACAGGAAACTGTCGGTGGTTTGGGTGACGATAAAGCCTAACGTGGCGCCAAACAACATCGCCCCTTCCACGCCAACGTTCAGAATGCCGGAGCGCTGGCCAATCAGCTCCCCCAGCGCGGCAATCGTAAAAATGGTCGAAGCGTCCAGGCTTCGTGCGAAGAACTCAAGCATCGGCGACTTCCTCCATGATTCGCAGGTGTACGATTTTATAGCGATAGAAAAACTGAAACGCCACTAGAGTAATCATCAAGACTCCCAGCAAAGCGTAATCCAGCCCAAAGGCCATGTGCATCTTCCCTTGCACAAAGCGGCCGCCAATCGACAGACCGCCGAACAGCAAAGCCACAGGAATGGCTGCCAGCGGGTTGCCCTGAGAAATCAGGCCGCAGATAATGCCGTA